>JACIWY010000129.1 GCA_014360745.1 Chloroflexota bacterium | reverse complement strand
TGGCTCGGCATACGGCATTAGGGAGGTCAGCCGATGAATCTCGTCCAGACGCTCTGTCGTCTTCAAGCTTTGGATACGGAATGGGACGAAAAAGCCCAACGATTTCAGGTCGTGCACCAGCAACTTGCCGATCAAGGCGAATTGGAGCGACGCCGCCAGGCACAAACAGAACGCGAGCGGCAATTGGCCGAGGCCCGAATCGCGCTCAAAGACGCCGAATTACAACTGACCAGCCTTCAGCAAAAGTTTGATGCTGTAGAAAAAGATCTCTACAGTGGGCGGATCACCTCACCCAGAGAGCTGGAAAATCTCCGGCAAGAACGAGATTATCTCCGGCGCCATATCTCCGAGACGGAAGACCATGTGCTCCTCGGCCTGACGCAGGTCGAGGAACTGGAAAAAGCCGTCAAGGCCGGCGCCGAGCAGCTTCGGCAGTTCGAGGCCGCTTGGGCGGGTGAACAAGAGCGTTTGAGAGAACAGTATAGAGAACTGGGCGCACGTCTGCAACAGCTCAAGCGAGAACGAGAGGCATTGCGCGCCGGCCTCGGGCGGTCGGAGCTCGCCGTGTATGACAAATTGCGCAGGGCCAAAGGGGGACAGGCGCTGGCCCCGATGGAAGAAAACGTATGTCTGATCTGCCGGGTAACGGTGCCCTCGCACAAGTCCGAGATGGCTCGAATAGGCACCACCTTGGTGACCTGCGAGGGCTGCGGCCGCATTCTTTACCCTGCCTGAGGCCCCGCGCTCTTGCCTGCCACGCACGACGATGGCCCGGTGCGGAGTGATATTCGTTGAACACCCCTTACATCACAGACCGCCCCCTGACCGACCATGACTTCTTTTTCGGGCGCACGGCATCCCTGGACCTGCTCGGTGACTATTTGCGGCGCGGAGAGCGCTTTATCTTGCTCTGGGGCAAGAAGCAGATCGGCAAGACCTCCTGGCTGAACCAGCTTGCCTCCTTTTTAGGCGAACGCTTTGCCGTGCGCATCGTCGCTTGGCCCGACCTGACCAAAGGCCCTTGCCAAGGAGAGCGCCCGCTGGCATGCCTGATCGTAGGCATCGCCCGCGCTTTGGGCCACAGCGACCCCTCGGATGAACAGAGACAACGGCCCGCCGAATATCTCCATTCCCTCTTTTCCGGCCCAGAAACCACCACGGCGTTGATCTGTTTCGATGGCTTGCCTGCCGAAGAGCTAGCCGCCGGACGAGGTTGGGAAGAGGCGATCGAGGTTTTGCGCCAAGCCCTGGCCAATTTGACTGCGCTGGCCGTCATCTTGGTCATCGAGGGGCATCGTGGCCCCGAACAAACGTGGCTTTCTGAGTCGGCCGAGATCGTGCTGGGCCCGCTGGACGATATGGCCGCCGAAGATCTGCTCACCACGCCAGCACGCAGCCGCCTGGCCTACGATTACGAGTCGATCCGCCGCATCTATCGCCTCTCAGGCGGGGAGCCTTTGCTGCTGCAACGTTTTGGGCACATCCTCTACGAACGACGCCAAGAGGCCGGGTGGGTTGGCCTACCGGAGGTGGAGGATGCCCTCCGAGCCGTTATGGAAGAGAGCGCTGCCGAGTTCGAGGCTCGATGGCAGGCGCTAGATCCGCTCGCTCAAATCGCAATCGCGGCTTTTGCCGAGATGCTGGGCTCCCATGGCATGGGCTCGGCTCATGATGTGGGCTTTTATCTCTCGCGTCTACATGTCGAAATAACCGTCGCCGAGATTGAAACGGCGCTACAAACATTGGCCCAACAAGACATTTTGGAGCGTTTAGGCGGCGATACCTACCGTTTTCGCGTCGAGCTGTTCCGGCTGTGGCTGCGCGAATCTCACGGCGCGTTGCAGGCCGCCCAGGCTGTGCGTCGATACCGCCGTCGATCGTTGCCAAGGACCAAGCGGGGGAGAAGCCGAGCTTTCGATTGGGGCGGTTTCTTCCTATGGGCTGTGGCCGGCGTTCTGGCGGTGTTGGTGATCCTGGCTTGGCAAGCGCGCGATCGCCGGGTGATCTGGACGACAGGGCCAACGCCGATGGCCGCAACCACACCGGCACCGCCAACCGAGCTGCCCACGCCCCCCGCAGGCATTGCGCCCGGCCACATCGTCTATATGGGCAAAATGTCCCCAGAGGACCATTGGGACATCTATATCATGCGCAGCGATGGCTCGGACCCCGTACGGCTCACCGAGAACGACGCCGATGACACCTCGCCGGTGTTGTCACCCGATGGCCGGCGTATTGCTTTCGTTTCAACTCGTGACGGCAACCGCGAGATCTATGTCATGAGCAGCGACGGATCGGGGGCCTCGAACCTGACGCTCAACGCAGCCGAGGATTGGACCCCGAGCTGGTCGCCCGATGGCCAACGAATCGCCTTTGCCAGCTTTCGAGAAGGCAATTGGGAAATCTATACCATGAAGGCCGATGGCAGCGACCTCCGGCGGCTTACCAACCACCCGGCGGCCGATTATGCGCCGGCTTGGTCGCCCGATGGAAAACGCATCGCCTTTGTCTCCAATCGAGATGGAAACTTGGAGATCTATATCATGGCCAGCGATGGCACCAACCCACAGCGCTTTACCGAGCATCCAGCTACCGATCAAGCACCCGCTTGGTCGCCCGATGGGCGCGAGTTGCTCTGGGAAAGCTATCGCGACGGCAATATGGAGATTTACGCCGCCGCCCTGGATGGCTCGAACCTGCGGAGCGTAAGCCGCGACGCCTACGCCGATGACCACGGGCCAACCTGGTCGCCCTGGGGTGACAGCGTGGCGTTTTTCTCCAACCGCGATGGCGGCTGGGATATTTACACCGTAAACCTAGAGACGGGCCAGCGAGCCAACATCACTATGAGCCCTTTATGGGAACAATATCCGATGTGGGGCCCATAGGGCGTTCGGCAGCAGCCCTTGCCCGAACACTCTTGCTCATACTAAACCATGCGCCCTAAAAGGGCGAGCAACACCCGTTCCGCCACCTGAATCAGGATAATGGCAATCATGGGCGAAAGATCCAGCCCGCCTAACGGGGGGATGAGCCGCCGGATCGGTGCCAGGATCGGCTCGGTGATCTCGTAGATTAGGATCACCACAGCGTTGCTGCGATTGATAGGAATCCAAGACAAGACGATACGGGCCAGGATGGCCAGGTCTAGAATGCGGGCTAGGAAGGTAATAAAGTAATAAAGGATGCTCACGGCTTCTTCTCTCCCAGGGAACGGGCTTTGGCATAGGCGGCCCAGACAGCGTTGGCCACGGTGGCGCGCAGACCACCTTTTTCGAGCTCGTGGAGCGCCTCGGCTGTGGTGCCACCGGGCGAGGTGACACGGTTGCGCAGTTCGGCGGGGTGTAGGCCGGTCTGCTGGGCGTAGATAGCCGCGCCGCGCACCGTCTGCAAGGCGAGCTTTTCCGCCACCGTCCGCGCAAACCCCATGCGCACACCGGCGTCGATGAGCGCTTCGATGAACAAAAAGACGTATGCCGGGCCCGAACCGCTCAAGGCCGTGGCCATATCTAGATAGTGTTCATCTTCAACATAAATCTCCTGTCCCAAGGCAGAGAGAATCTCTCGGGCGGCCTCGCGTTGGACGGGAGTAACCGCCGGGGTAGCCGTCCACACCGAGATCCCCTCGCCGATCTGCCCTGGCGTGTTGGGCATAATGCGCACCACAGCGGGCGTGCCCAGCTTTTGTCGGATCATTTCGATCTGCGCACCGGCAACAATGCTCAGCACCAACGCCTCTTTTGGCACTGCGCCAGCCAGACCTTCCAGCACCTGCCCCAGAACTTGGGGCTTGACGGCCAATAGGACGATAAGCATGCCCTGATCGGCCATCGACTCGGCGATGGCTTGGGGGTTGGATTCGATAGCGCGGATGCCATAGGCCTCGGCCAGATAGCGCCGGCGCTCTGCCAACGGCTCACCCACGAGGATATCTTGAGGACGATACGTGCCCTGGCGGAGCAGCCCACCGATGATGGCTTCGGCCATTGTGCCGCCCCCGATCAAGGCGACGCGAGCTTGACATTGCAGCGCCATACGACAATTTCCCCCCTCCTAATAGTCTGCTGGCCCAAAGATAGCCCGTCCGATGCGGATGATGGTAGCCCCTTCTTCAATAGCTACAGGATAGTCATCGGTCATCCCCATAGACAGCTCTTCCCAACCCGACCAGGAGCAGCGTTCGCGTAATCGGTCGCGGATCTCGCGCAAACGCCGAAAGATCGGCCGCGTCTGCTCCATGTCGGCCACGATGGGAGCCATGGTCATCAAACCGCAAACCCGGAGATGCTCATGGGTCGCCAGAGGCTCGATCTCGGTCTCAAAAGCCGCCAGGGTTTCTGCATCCCAGGCCGCAAACCCGTATTTAGAGGCCTCGCCGGAGACATTGAGCTCCAACAACACCGGCAATATGCGGCCGGCCTGGGCGGCAAAACGCTCCAGGCGCGCCGCCAAGCGCAGCGAATCTACCGAATGCACCACATCAGACACGGCCACAGCCCGTTCCGCTTTGCGACTCTGCACATGGCCGATCATGTGCCAGCGGGGCGGATCGGCGCTCCAGGCATTGTCCAACAAGGGGCGTTTCTCCTCCAATTCCTCGACCCGATTCTCACCGAAATCGCGCAGGCCACACTCGTAGGCTTGGAGGATTTGCCCGATAGGGCGGGTCTTGGTCACCGCTACCAACGTGATGGCCTCCGGCGGGCGCCCCGAACGGGCGCATGCTTCGCCGATACGTTCCCGCACTTGGGCCAGATTAACCGCAATGTTGACTTGTAACTCCTTGCCCATAGTATTTCCTTCCTTCAGCGCCCGGCCTCAAAATCACACAAACCGATCAGCGCCGCAAAACGGCCGGTGATGCCGTTCTCTCCCCGATACGAATAGAATTCGTCTTGGCGACAGCAGGTGCACAGACCGCTCTCCTCGATATGAACCACACCGGCGTTCTCGAGTTGCCAACGGTTGGCCAGCCAGAGATCGAGGTGTTCGGCGCCATCTGCCTGGCGCCGCACCCAATTTTCGGCCACGGCGCCATAATGCCCGCGCAGAGGGAGCAAGACATCCTCTTGAACCTCGAAACAACAAGAGCCAATAGCAGGCCCAAGGCCAACGATGAGCTCGGCCGGATCAGACCCATAAGTCGAAGCCATGGCCCCGACCGTCTTGCGGGCAATTTCTGCTAACGTGCCTTTCCAGCCAGCATGAGCCAGGCCCACCGCCTGTCGAATGGGATCATAGAGGAACACCGGCACACAATCGGCAAAACGTAAGAGAAGCCATATTCCCGGCACATTGGTGATTAACGCATCGGTTTCGGGCAGCGTTTGCCCGGCGTGTTCCGCCGTAACGGCGGCCACACGGTCGCCATGCACCTGCTGGGCATCGACCAAGCGATCGACCTCGACGCCTAGAGCATGAGCCAACGCATGATGGTTGGCCCTCACAGCCGCCTCACGATCGCCGACATGCTTGCCGACATTGAGGCCGGCAAAGGGAGCCTCGCTAACCCCTCCCAAACGGGTAAAGGCGCCATGGATCACAGAGCGCTCGGGGATCGAGGCAAAGACGTACCAACGTAGCCCTTCTCGTTCTCGTCGGATCATAACGGACTCCTACAGCCCACTATCCAGAGGCATTGTTGGCCAGGCATTCTCATAGTCGGATGAACTCCCAGGGTAACCGCTCATCCGCCCCACGGGCGCCCCGATAAACCGCCGGATCGATCCCCATTCGCCGGAGAGCAGGCTCCAACAGGCGGGGCGAGGGCTTTTGAAGCGTGAGCAACGCCTGGCTCACATGATGGTCTCCCCTGGCCAATAGCGCCTGGATACGAGCTTCCTCCACCGCCTCGGCGCGAAGCTGCGTCCGCGTGCGGCGCAGCCGTCGGCGCAGACGGTCGAGGCGGTCCTCCAATACCTCCGTCGAAGCCATGGCCTCGCGTTGGAAGGGGGTGTGCGCCTTGGGCACAAAAGGGGTCAGATTGACTACGACCTGGCGAGGGAAAAGCTCCAGGACGGCATTGACCAGGTCGGCGATGGCTTCGATGTCCTCGTCTCGCTCACCGGGCAGCCCCCACATGAAATAGAGTTTCAGTGATTCAAAACGGTAGCGCCCGGCCAATGCCACTGCTCGGATCACGTCCTCGTGTCGAACCCCTTTTTGAATCTTTTGGCGCAATCGATCTGAGCCCGCCTCAGGCGCCAGCGTAAAGGTGCGCGCGCCGCTCTCGGCCAACGCCTGCACCAATTTCTCGGACAATGGCCTGACCCGCAACGATGAAACCGAGACCTTGAGCCCCAGAGCGCGCAATGCCGCGGTCAATTCGTCGATCCGCGTATAATCGGACACCGCCGAGGCCACAAGGCCAACCTTATTCCAATAGACCATCCCCTCGCGGGCTTGGCGCAAAATCACCTCCACGCTGCGCTCGCGCCAAGGGCGATACCAACAGCCCGCCAGGCAAAACTTGCATCCCCAGACACAGCCCCGCGAGATCTCGATGAGCTGCATGTCGCCAAAGGCGGACCGAGGGGCCACGATGGTCGAGCCGACGGGATAGGCATCGAGGTCGCTCAACCACTGCCGCTCGACGGCTTGCCCCTGATGTAAAGTGGGCACATAGACGCCGGGCACTTGAGCCAGGCTCGACAACGTAGCCTCGCGCTCGGCATCCCACACCCCTTCGAGCCGGCGCAAAAGATCGTCCAGGATCGGCTCTACCTCGCCGAGGACAATGGCATCGGCGACGAGGGCCAAAGGCAACGGGTTGGCCGATACGGCCGGCCCGCCCATGAGCACCAAAGGATCACCGGGGCCGCGCTCGGCAGCAGCCACAGGAACCCCACTGCGGCGAAGCATATCCAGCACGTGAAAATAGTCCATCTCAAAAGAGACGGAAAAGGCGATCACCGCCGCGTCGCCCATCGGCCGTTGAGATTCGAGGGTAAAGACCGGCTCACCCGGCGAAGGCCGGCCATCGAGCGAGGCAAAAGCGCGCTCGCAGACTATGCCGGGCCGGGCATTCAGCCAGCCATAGAGGGCGTGCATGGCCAAGCTGGACATCCCGACGGCATAGCTATGGGGATAGGCCAGCACGATGGGCAATTGGCCTCCCCAATCCCTAACGATGGCCCCCCTCTCGCCGGCCAATAACTCACGGGCAGCCTCCACACGGCGCCACTGCATAGCCCCTCTCCTGCCCCTGCGACCTGGAATGATGATAGCTGGCGAGCGGTGATGTGTCAATATGTGTTTCAGGCCAAGGTTCGGATCTTTTCATAATCCAGACAAAATATAGTATCATGCGAATCAAAATAGGGGTGTTCGAGGGAGAAGGAACACGACAATGGTTATGGATACCCTTCAGCAAGAGCGTGCACCCAATCTGATTCATACTACCTGGGCAGCTCTCATCGAGGAAACGCTCAAGCCCGTCATGTTAGTATCGCTGGCTGCGTATTGGATCTGGCAATTTTGGTATAGCGCCGATGCCCGTACCCCCATCTCTTCCAACACAGTATTCACCACGCTCTATAGCGCGACTCTGGTTTTCGCTTGTTGGTATCTTACTTCTCGCTGGCCTCGTCTCGCCATCGTCATGTGGGGCGCTGGCCTCTGTGCAGGCGCTTTTGTCGTTGGGCTTCTTTTGGCTATCCAACCTCCGAACATACTTATCCTATTGGCCGGGTTGTTGGTGGCTATTTTTCTCGGCGAAGCCACCGCCGCCGCTACCGTCTTGGCGGGGATTTTGCCTCTATTTATCCTGAGAGAACTCTGGGGTTTTAGCTCCGGCGAGGCCATGAGCTCCCTGGGATGGTCGGCAGCATTGATCGCTCTGGGAGGCCAATTACATCGCGGCCTGCAGCGAATGATCGACTGGTCGCTGACCAGCTACCAACAGGCACTGGATAACACCGCCGAAGCCCGGCGCCGCCGCGGCGAGCTGGCCAAGGTCGTCAAGGAATTGGACACGGCCTATTATCGCCTGAGCCGCCTTAACGCTTCTCTGATCGAGGCTTGGCAGCGGGCTTCCGAGGCCGAGAGCCGCCGGGCGGAGCTGGTCACGACGATCAGCCACGAAATGCGCACACCGCTCAACCTCATCCTCGGCTTCAGCGAGATGATCATGGCCTCCCCTGAGAGCTATAACCATGTGCCCTTGCCCTCGGTCTATCGCCCCGATGTCACCGCCATTTATCGCAGCTCGATGCACCTGTTACAGCTTATCGACGACATTTTGGATTTGGCCAAAGCCGATGTGGGCAAGCTAGTTATTGTGCGCCAAAAAGCCGATTTGCGCGAGATCGCGCTCGAATGTATGACCATGTTGGAAGAATATATCCACACCAAAGGCCTGGAATTGCGTTGCAATATCGAGCCGGAGCTTCCACCTGTAAATATCGATCGCCTGCGCATTCGCCAGGTGATCCTCAACTTGCTTACCAACGCCGCCCGCTTCACCGATGTGGGCTATATCGAAGTAGCCGCTCGGCAGCAGGGAGAAGAGATCCTGGTGATAGTTCGTGATACCGGGCGTGGCATGTCGCCTGAAAAAGTGCAGACCATTTTCCAGGAATTTGAGGCGGCGACTACCAACGATGAGAACTGGCACTCCGGCACCGGCCTAGGCGTGCCGATCAGCAAAAAGCTGGTCGAGCTGCACGGCGGACGCATGTGGCTGGAAAGCGAACCACAAAAAGGCACGACCTTCTACTTTACCTTGCCCTTA
>JACIWY010000128.1 GCA_014360745.1 Chloroflexota bacterium | reverse complement strand
AGACCTGACCCTCAACGCACCCCCGAGGCGTTTACTCGCCTTGATCGGGCCAAGGCGGCCGCAGCATTGTTCTGCGACGTTGTTCCCTTGTGCCCGATTTTCATGTCCCCTTGGAATCCCTCGGCGCTTGCATTCCTGGCAACTCTGACCTATTGTATAGCCCCGTGCGGCTCCATGTTTTGGCCCCATTCCATAGCGCAGGAGGATTCACCGTGCACCCATTCGCTACTCTGGATGTCCCCGCCGGCTCGGTGGCCATCCACTGGTTCGAGCAGAACGCCTATGCGATCAAGAACTCCCAAGGCACCATCGTCCTTATCGATCCCTACTTTCCTCACGAGCGGCCGCCCGAACGGTTCATCCGCCCGACCCCGCCGGTCATCGAGGCGGAGCTGCCTACGCATTACGTCCTGCTGACCCATCGCCACGGCGATCACACCCATCCCGAGACGATCCGCAGGATTCGCGCCGCCTGGCCGGGGGCCATTTACGTCGGCCCCCAAGAGGCCATCGCCCAAATCCTGGCCGAGACCGAGGTCGACGCCGCCCACACGATCGTCATCGCCGCCGGCGAATCGGTGACGTTGGGCGACGACCTGATTGTACAGGCTTTTTACGCCAAACCGCCGCAGGGTGATCCGGCTGCGGGTATCAAGCCTCCCGATGTGACCCACCTGAGCTATGTGCTCGCGACGGAGGGGCTCAAAATTTATGTCACCGGCGATGCCATCAACACCTTGGCCGAACAGGACGAACTGCTCGCCCCGCTCATCGAACTCAAGCCCGACATCGGCTTTTTGACCACTCATCCCACCGAGGGCGAATTCCCCTATTTTCAGGACAGCGTCAAGCTGGCCCAAAAGCTGGGCCTCAAGGCGGCGGTGCCCTCTCACTATGCTTGTTTTATCAAACGCACTTATGATCCCAGGGAGTGGGCGGCACTCTTTCCCAAAGAGGGCCCCAAGCCCTCGATCATCCCCTGGAATTCGCACATTATCTACCCGTGAATGGGTGTCATGCCCCGGTGGCTGGCACTTTGAGCCCGTTTGCGGACCATGCCGGTCACCTAATCCCAGTATAAGGAGCCAACCAACTATGAAAATCACCAACATCACTCCCTATCCGATCACCGAGGACGGGCGCAACGCCTTGTTCGTAGTGGTGGATACCGACGAGGGCATCTACGGCGTGGGCGAGGCGGGGCTACACGGACGGGCCCAGGCGGTGGTCGGCGCCATCGAGCATTTCAAGACGCAGCTCATCGGCCAAGACCCCTTCCGCACGCAGCACTTGTGGCAAATCATGTACCGCGGCGGCTTTTTCCCGGCCAAGTTGATCCTTTCCTCGGCGGCCTCGGCGGTGGACATCGCCCTCTGGGACATCAAGGGCAAGGCGCTCGGCGTGCCGGTGTACGAGTTGCTCGGCGGCCTCGCACGAGACAAGGTAGTTTGTTATCCGCACAATCGCGGCGGCCACAGCACCGACACCCGGCAACTGGTCGAATCGTGCCTGGAAACCAAAGAACAGGGCTGGAAATTCGTCCGTTTCGGCCTGCCACAAGAAGGGACTCTGCTCGAACCACGGCGCATGGTGCGCGCCGCGCTGCGCCAATTGGAGGCGGTGCGCGAAGCCGTGGGGGAGGAAATCGAAATCTGCTTTGATGCCCACACCCGCCTGGATCTGCCCGAAGCGGTCACCCTGTGTTGCCAGGCGGAAGCGTACGACCCCTTCTTTATCGAGGATCCGCTGCGCTCCGAGAACCCCGATTCGTTCAAAACGCTGCGCCCGCGCACCCGCGTGCCCTTGGCTGCCGGCGAGCAATTCGGCAGCAAATGGCAGTTCCGCCAGCTCATCGAAGAGGAATGGATCGACTATGCCCGCGTCGACTTGTGCATCGTCGGCGGGATCACCGAGGCGCTCAAGATCGCCGGCTGGTGTGAGACGCACTATATCCGCCTGGCCACCCATAACCCTCTGGGGCCGGTCTCCTCGGCGGCCTGCTTGCAGCTCAACCTGGCCTGCCCTAACGTGGGCGTGCAAGAGCAGCCGCAAAAGCCGGGCACCAGCATGACCCGTGTCATCCCGGTGCAGGTAGAGTGGGAGGATGGGTACTTGTTGCCCCCGACCCGCCCGGGCCTGGGCGTAGAGTTTGACCGCGAGGCAGCGGAGAAACACCCGATGCAAATGGGCCCCGGCCGGCCCCTTATGCATCGGCTGGACGGAAGTTTTACAAACTGGTGAGCGAGGTTGAGCCAAGTCTACTTTTGGAAGATGACCACTGAAAAGGGGAAAAACAACATGCGTACGAACGTACTTCGCCAACTGTTGAACGAGGGCAAGCCTAGCATCTGCGCACGGGTGAACACCGTGTGGCCCGACATCGTCGAGTTGATCGGGCTCACCGGCGCGTATGATTATGTCGAGTTTGCCGCCGAATACGGGCCGTTTACCCTGCACGACCTGGACAACTTTTGTCGGGCGGCCGAGCTGTACGGCATGGGCACGATGATCAAGCTCGATCAAGACCCGAGGCTTTACCTGGCCCAGCGGGCCATCGGTTCGGGGTTCCAAAGCATCCTCTTTGTCGATTGCCGCACCGTGGAAGAGGTGCGCCATTGCGTGCGCATCTGCCGGCCCGACACACCGGAGGACGGCGGCCTGTTCGGCGCGGCGGCGCGCCGCTTCGCCTACGACTCCAGCGGCCACGAAGAGTTTTCCCAAGCGCTGCGCGACATCGTCGTGGCCATCATGGTGGAGAAAAAAGTCCTGGTGGATAACCTAGAAGAGGTGCTGGCCGTACCCGGCCTGGACATGGTGCAATGGGGCCCCTCCGATTACACCATGAGCAGCGGCCTCAAGCGAGGCGACCCGGCGGTCAAGGAGGCCGAGCGCTATGTCATCGAGACGGCGCTCAAAATGGGCGTGCAGCCGCGCGTCGAGCTCAACAATCTGGAAGGCGTCGAATACTATCTCGATCTGGGCGTCAAGCACTTTCGCATCGGCACCGACATGGGCATCCTGCGCGCCTTCTGGAAACAGAACGGCGAGGCGCTGCGTAAGATGCTGAGTTGACAAGGGCTCAAAGGAGCACTTTCATCATGGCAGACAAGCTCTACGGCCCCATCCGCGTTAGCGCCAATGGGCGCTACCTCATCGACGCCCGCGGCGAGCCGTTTTTCTGGTTGGGCGATACCGCCTGGCCGCTCTTTGCGCGCTATTCCCCCGACGAGGCCCGCGCGTACCTGGCCAATCGCGCCCAAAAGGGCTTTACCGTGATCCAGGGCGTGTTGGCCTGGGGCGGCGGTACCGGCTTTGAGGCCCGCGAGCCCGGCCCCAACGCCTTGGGCCATCGCCCCTGGTTGGGCAGCCCCGACCGGCCCAACGAGGCCTACTTCCAACATGTGGACGACCTGCTGGCCTTCGCCGAGGAACAGGGGCTGGTCTTGGCCATGTTGCCCACCTGGGGCTACTATGTGAACGACATCGGCGTGCTGAACCCGGACAACGCGCGCGCCTATGGGCGTTGGCTCGGCGAACGCTACCGCGAGGCGCCCAACGTCATCTGGGTCAACGGCGGCGACCGCATCCCCACCGGCTCCGAAGAGACCTGGCGCGCGCTGGCCCTGGGCCTGCGCGAGGGCGACGGTGGGGCGCATCTCATCACCTATCACCCCTGCGGCTGGCGCCACTCTTCTCAGTTCTTTCACCAGGAGGACTGGCTCGACATCAACATGATCGAGACCTGGACCGAGTGGGCCAAGGTGTACCCCGCCGTCCTGTCGGATTACTGCCTGACGCCGATCAAGCCGGTGATCCTGGGCGAGGGCGCCTACGAGAACGGCCCCGAATATCCGCAGGGGCCGATCACGCCCCTCATCGTACGGCGGCAGGCTTGGTGGGCTTTCATGGCCGGCGGCTATATCACCTACGGCCAAGACCAGATGTGGCGCATGGGGCCGAACTGGACCGCCACCTTCGACACACCGGGCGCCATTCAGATGGGCATCTTTCGCCGCGTCGCCACCTCGCGCCCTTGGTGGCAGCGGGTGCCGGATCAAAGCCTCTTTGCCAGCGGGGTATCCTCGGAGCGCACGCTGAACGCAGCCGTGCGCGGCCCCGATAGCACCTGGGCGATGGCCTACCTGGCCAGCCAATGCCATGTGCTCCTGCACCTGGATCGCATCCTCACCCGGAACGTGCGCGTGACCTTGGTGAACCCGGCCACCGGCGAGGAGCGCGACGCCGGGACATTCGCCACCGGCAACCGCACAGGCAGCGTTTTTCCCAAAGGCACGACGCAGTGGTTCTCGACGCCGGGGCATTGGGAAGACGCCGTCCTGTTGCTAGACGGGATAGAGTAGGCGTGCCAGGTGCCCGGCACTATTTTCGGGAGCGCAGGGCTCTGCCCCGATGGATCGGCGCGTGGGTGAGATGCCCGTGACCCCAATAAATCTCTAATCATTTAGGAGGGCTCTATCATGACCTACGATCTGCTCATCAAAGGGGGCGAGGTGCTCGACCCCGGCCAGAACCTGCGCGGCAAGCTGGACATCGCCATCCAAGGCGCCAAGATCGCCGCCATCGAGCCAGACATTCCCGAGGGCCAAGCCGCCCAAGTGCTCGACGCCAAAGGCAAGCTGGTGACGCCGGGCCTCATCGACCTGCATGCCCATGTCGCCTGGGGCTTTAGTGGCCTCTCGGTGGACCCAGATGTGGAGGCGGCCAAAGGGGCCGTCACCACCCATGTGGATGCCGGCACCGTCGACGCCGGCGCCCTGCCCGGCTTTCGGCGCTTCATCATCGACGCCTTCAACAGCCGGGTTTTTGTGTTCCTACGGATACCCTGGCAGCAACACCGCTTCGATGCCCCCCAGGACCCGCGCAACGCCCTACAAGCCCATCGGGGCGAGGCCGAGCGCGCCATCGAAGAGAACCCCGACGTCGTCCTGGGGCTCAAGGCCTACGCCGGCTATAACGTGGCCGGCGACGCCACGGTGCCTAACATGATCTACGCTCGCGAGGTAGCAGATCGACACGATATTCCCATCATGGTGCACATCAGCACCTCTCCGCCCGACATCGATTGGATCGTGTCGCTGCTCAAGGAGGGAGATATCCTCAGCCACTGCTTCACCGGCCATGACCAAAAGGTCGTAGATATGTACGGCAAGATCCGTCCAGCGGTGAAGGAAGCGCGCGAGCGCGGCGTGATCCTCGACATCGGCCACGGCGGGGGCAGCTTCTCCTTCAAGGTGGCCCAGCAGATGCTCGACCAGGGCGAGCCGCCCGATGTCATCTCCACCGACCTGCACACCGGCTCGGTGAACGGCCCGGTGTGGACCTTGGTGACCACCTTGAACAAGTTCCTGGCCCTGGGCATGAGCCTGGAGGACGTCATCCTGCGCGCCACGGCGGCGCCGGCCAAGGTCATTAACCGCCTGGAGGGCCTGGGCGCGCTCAAGGTCGGTGGCGTGGCCGATGTCTCGATCTTGCGTTATGAGGAGGGACCGTTCGAGTTGGTGGATTGCCACCGCGTGACCAAGAAACTGGACAAAGGCCTGGTGCCCGACACGGCCGTTTGTCGCGGCAAGGTGCTCGGATAGAAACGGCGCACAAAAACTCAGACCCTCGCGGATCGGTCCCTGCCGGGAATCTGCGAGGGTCTAGGAGGTGCCGAAAGACTCAGCCTTTCAGACCGGTCATGGCGATGCCGGTGACAAAGTAGCGCTGCGCAGCGATGAACAGGATGAGCATGGGGATCAACGTGGCGACGGCCGCGGCCATGATCTGGCCGTACTCGATCATCGCCCCTGTGTCGCCGGACATCGCCTGAAAGATGCGCAAACCCAGCGCCACGGGCATCTTTTCCTTGGTGGTGACATAGATCAAGGGCCCCATAAAATTGTTCCAAGTGCCCACGATGGCAAAGGCCACCACGGTCACGACGGCCGGCTTGGAGAGGGGCATGATCACCCGCCACAGGATGGAAAAGTAATCACAACCGTCGATGATGGCCGCCTCATCCAGCTCGCGCGGGATGGTCAGGAAGAACTGGCGCAGCAGAAAAATGTCGAACGCGCTGCCGAGCCACATGGGCACGATCAGCGGTTTTAACGAATCCAGCCAGCGCAGATACTTGAAGATGATGTACTGCGGGATCATCGTTACCTCGCCGGGCAACATCATGGTAGCCAGTACAAGGACAAAGAAGGCATCGCGCCCTTTCCATGTCACCCGCGAGAAGCCAAAGGCCACAAAGGCGGACGAAAGCGTCACCCCCAGAGTGCCCAAGCCCGTGTAGATAAAACTATTGCGGAAAAAGATGTGAAACGGACGCCAGGGGTTGGTCATCGCCTTGACGTAATTGGACCACTGAACGGGCCGAGGAATCCAACTGGGCGGGTAGGTGCTCAATTGCTGGGCCGTCTGCAGCGACATGGAAACGAGCCACAGGAACGGCGCGGCAAACAGGAGCGCCAGGAGGGAGGTGAAGGTATAAGCCACGACGCGAGAGATGAGCTCACGCCGGCGCTTGCGGCGTCGCCACTCGGGAATAGTCCTCGAGGTTCTTATCGCCTCTGCGATCTGCATAACAGCTACCTCCTCCTACATGCCCCGGCCTGTAGCCGAGCCCTCATAGTAAACCCACTGCTTCGAGAGCCACATCTGGAACAAGGTCATGGCCATGATGATCAGGAACAAGATCCAGGCCATGGCCGAGGCATAGCCCATGCGGAAATCCTGAAAGGCCTTGTACCACAAATAGAGGACGTAAGTCAGGGTACGGTCGGCGGGCCCACCACCGGTCATGATGAACGCATTCGTGAATACCTTAAAGGTGCCGATGAAGCCCATCACCACGTTAAAGAACACGCTGGGCGTGATGAGCGGCAGGGTGATCTTCCAAAACTTGAGCCAGGATGTGGCGCCATCCACCTCGGCGGCCTCATAAAGATGCACCGGCACCCCTTGCAACCCGGCCAAATAGATAACAAAGATGGAGCCTACATTCCACAGGCTGATAAAGATTAATGTCGGCAGCGCCCACTGTAAAGAGGTCAGCCAAGGCACCGGTTCGATGCCCACCTTGGCCAGCACGGCGTTCAAAATGCCCATGCGATAGCCAAAGATCTGCGACCAAAGGATGGCCGTGGCTACCCCTGAGGTCACCGAGGGAAGGTAAAAGATGCTGCGATACAGCCAAATGCCCTTGAGTTGCTGGTTCAGCAGAACGGCAATGGCCAGGGCAATGATCTGTTTGAGCGGCACCGAGGTCAACACATAAATGAACGTGTTGCGCACGGCCCAAGGGAAGCGGTTGTCGTTGGTGAAAAGGTTTACATAGTTCGCCACCCCGACGAACTTGGGCGTTCCCAAGAGCGACCAATCCAAAAAACTCAATACAATAGAGGCTATAAAAGGACCAAAAGTGAAAGCCAAAAAGCCCAGAAACCAGGGGGCAATAAAGACCGGCCCGCAGATTTGCGGATGAGTAAAGACATAATTCAGTGGGTTGGGAATCGCCCGCCTGGAAACAGGCGCCGGCACCGCAGGAGCGCCAACCGTAGCCGAACGTGCTTGCTGTTCCGCCATGAACCCCTCCTCCAAGCAAGGGGCGAGAGGTCACCCCCTCGCCCCCGATGGGATATCGATTACAACACCTGGCCGGGCCGGAAGGGGAACTGGAGCCCCACATACGGTTTGGGCTCGCCACCGTAATCGGTGATTTTATTCATCTCTTCCTCGAGCCGGGCCAACACATTGTCCAGTTCCTTTTTGGCCTGCTCATAGGGCATGGCGTAAAGCAGGTCCATCTCCTTCTGGAACATCTGCCGGGCCTCGGACTCGTTGTGGAAGCGCAGATGGTCGCCATAGCCGCCCTTTTGTTCCACGCAGTCTAGGATGACGTTATCGTGTTTGGGCACGCCCACGATCAGCTCCCCGCGCAACGTCGGGTCTTTGCGATAGCAGGGCACGGCCATCTTGGTGCGGCCGATCCACTTCTGCCCAATGGAAGTACCCAACTCGCGGCAAATGGCCCAGGCCTCATCGGGGTACTTGGTGCTCTTGGCGATGTTGTTCGGATGGCCGCCAGCGCGGGTCACCGCCTGCTTGCCGTCGATGTTGGGCGAATGGAAGATATCCCAGCGGAAGCCCTTCGAGCCATCGCCGGGCCCCACAGTGCCGATGATGCGTCCGGTGTCCGTGCACATACGATGACGCATGGCGGTCTTTTGCGCCATGAAGGGGAAGGTCACCCCCGCGGCCTTGGTAACTTCGGAATAGTCTTCCTGGCTGATGATCCAGGGTTTGGGCCCCTTGACGGCGTCGAGGAAATAGTGAGCCGCGCGCCTGGGGCCATCGCTGGTAAAGTTGTACTTGACGTTTTCGATGTCGAAAATGCCGTCGCCCACCGTCCAACTGAACCATTCCATGCCATAGTAGTAGCTGCGGTGGTAGAAATAGGCGCCCCACTGATCGATCTTGCCGTCGCCATCGGTGTCCACGGTGCAGGCCTGGGCGACCTCGGTGAAATCCTCAAGCTCCCAGTTGCCATCGGGGAAGGCCTCCCACAAATCCTTGCCCCAGTACTTCTCGACCAAATCGCGGTTGTAAAAGATGACGGCCGTCTCGAACATGTGCGGCACGCCGTAGAGCTTGCCCTTCCAGCGGGTGAGGCCCAAGCCATGGTAAAAGTCGTTGTCATGGTCGAGCCCGTCCCGCTCATAATAGTCAGTGAGCTCCAGGATCACGCCTTCATCGTAATACTTGCTCATCATGTTGTCATGATACACGATGTCGGCGCACGTTCCGGCCACAAAGCACGTTTGATAGACCTGGGGCTGGTTGGTGATCTCTTCCACCTTGACGGTGATGTTGGGCAGCTTCTCCTTGATCTCTTCCAGCGTCTGCGGC
>JACIWY010000127.1 GCA_014360745.1 Chloroflexota bacterium | reverse complement strand
AGTCTCCCCAAACACCGGGCAGCCTCGCTTTTTTGACGCTACCTACGCCCACAGATATAATCCCGCTGCTCGCTGCCCGGCATACTTTTGGAGCGCGCCTTCCCCATGGGGCTCACCGGGAAAAGCAAAAGACCGGCGAACGGCTCATCCCAAGCCCCGGCTTTCGCTCTCGGGGCGAGGTTTTGGGCAAACCGACCGGCCTTGGCAAAGCGAGCGCGAGGGGGGAATTCGTGCGCAAGCCGACATTGCGAATAGACTTGGCTATCCTCATGGGCTACCTGCTCACGGCCTTGCTCTTCTTTTGGCCGGTTACCCTGGGCGGCAAGACCATCCTCCCCGCCGATAACGCCTTTGCTTGGGCGCCGTGGAAGGAATATGCGGCACAAGAGGGTATCACCGTCCCCCATAATGAGCTGCTGAGCGACCTCTATCTGGAAAATTACGCCTGGAAGCGTTTCATCGTCGACTCTTTGCAACGCCGCGAACTGCCGCTGTGGAACCCCTATATCCTCAGCGGTGTGCCGTTTCTAGCCGCAGGCCAACACTCGGCTCTTTACCCCTTGAGCGTGCTCTTTTACGTGTTGCCGCTGCCGGCCGCCTATGGCTGGTTCGCGGCCCTGCACCTCTTTTTGGCCGGCACCTGGATCTATCTGTTCGCCCGTGTGCTGCGCATGGGACGGCTGGGCAGCGGGCTGGCGGGCCTGAGCTTTATGCTGTCGGGCTTTATGGTCACTCGCCAAGTCTTTCCCATGATCGTGGCCGCGGCAGTGTGGTTGCCGCTGCTTTTAACCGCCATAGAGCTGTTAGCACGCCATGTAGAGAAAGGCGAGGGATCCCCTTTCAGTTATATCCCTGCCGCCGCCCTAGGAGCAGTGGCGTTCGGTCTTTCTCTCCTAGCCGGTCATCCAGAGATGTATTATTATGTCGCGTTGACCGCCGGCTTTTATGCACTATGGCGTTTGGCGCTCGTCTATAGGCGGCGGCACTCGCCGGGCAGCGTATTGAGCTTGGCCGGCTGGCTGCTAGGCATGATGCTCCTCGGCCTGGGGCTCGGCGCCGGCCAGTGGGTTCCCTTGTTCGATCTGGTGCGACACAACTTTCGCGTCGGCAGTGCCAGCCTGCGGGACGTCCTGGGCTGGGCTTACCCACCGCGACGGATTATCTCGCTGCTGATCCCCGATTTTTTCGGTAACCCGGCCCATCACGGCTACTGGGACCTCTACACCTGGCGATGGGTGCCGGTGACACAAAACGCCCTCGGCGAGCCGATCCATACCATTTATTGGGGGATCAAAAACTATGTCGAGGGAGCCAGCTACCTGGGCACTCTGCCGACCCTTTTGGCCTTGATCGGCCTGCTCTGTCCCGGCCGCGGCCAGAGCGCCAGGCGCCATGTCCCCTTTTTTGGCGCGCTCGCGGCCCTCTCCCTGTCCTTTGTCTTTGGCACGCCCCTCTATGCGCTGATCTATTATCTGCCCGGCCTGAACCAGGTGCATTCTCCCTTCCGTTGGATCTATCCCTATAGCTTGTGCATGGCCCTGTTGGCCGGCTTGGGCGCCGAGGCTTTGATTTCAGGGGATGACGAAGGAGTTTTAAGCGCACGCATCCGGCGCTTTTTGGCGCGAGAGTTCATCCCACGAGGCGCGCTGTGGGCCGGCTTGGCCCTGCTGGCGGGGTTGGGCTTTAGCCTGCTGATCAAGGAGCAAATGGCGACGCTGGCCGGGCGCCTTTTGCCCCATCTGGCCCTGGCGCCTCAGGCCTTTGCCGATGGCCGCGCCTTTTATTCGTACGAGTTTCGCAACTTGATGCTCTTTGCTCTGGCCTTGGCGGCCGGGGGCGCGACGCTCGTCGCCCGCCGGGCATTGCAGCGACGCCGCCTTTGGAGCGCGTTGTGCGCCTTACTCATCGGTGGGGAGCTGTTCGTCATCGGCCATTCCTTCTTTCCCGCCGTCGACCCTAGCCTGGTCGCCTATCGCACGCCGGGCATCGAATTTCTGCAAAAAGAGGGCGGCCTCTATCGCATCACCAGCTATGGCGCCGACAAGACCTTTAACGCCAATGCCGGCATGTGGTACGGCATCGCCGATGCGCGGGGTTACGATTCGATCATCCCCCAGCAATACGCGCGCTACATGGAGGGCATCCAGCCGCAAAGCGAACTGCAATACAACCGCATCGCTCCCTTGTATCCGCATTATCCCGAGGTGCTCGATTCCCCGCTACTGGACATGCTGAACGTCCGTTATGTATTGACCGCTCCCGACCGCCCGCTCAACCACGAGGATTTCACCCTGGTCTATGAAGGCGAGATGCGCATCTATCGCCACGAGGATGGCCTGCCGCGCGCCTATTGGGTGCCTCGGGCGCAGATTATCGGCGACGATCAAGCCCGGGCCGCGGCGCTGCGCACCTTTGACCCGCGACAGAGCGTCATCTTGGAAGACGCGGCCGCGCCGCGCCCCGATGCGCCTTGGCCGGCCGCCGCAGACCCGGCCGCGCCGATCCAGGAGATCGTCTATACCCCCAACGAGGTCACGATCACCGTCGAGACGATCATGCCGGGTTATCTGGTCCTCGCCGATGCGTACTCGGAGGGTTGGCTGGCCTTTATTCGCCCCTTTGACGCCGAAACGCCCCAATTGGCCGAGCAAAAGATCGACATATATCGCGCAAACGGCAACTTTCGCGCGGTATATCTCCCGGCGGGGCATCATGTGGTGCGCTTTAAATATTCGCCCGATAATGTCAAATTCGGGTTGTATATCAGCTTTCTTTCGGCAATGGTCTTTTTGCTAGGTCTGGCCCTTTGGGGCTGGACGCGCTTTTACGCCGGCCAGGGACAAGAGATCGTCGAACGTCGCGTCACCAAAAATACGCTGGCACCCATTGCCCTCTCTCTGGTGAACAAGGCTATCGATATGGCCTTCGCCATGTTGATGCTGCGCATTCTGGGGCCGGTGGATTCGGGCCAATATGCGCTGGCCGTGGTGATTATCGGCTGGTTCGACATCCTGACTAACTTTGGGCTCAACACCTTGCTCACCCGCGAAGTAGCCAAAGATCGCGAACATGCCAACCGCTATCTGAGTAATACCTTGATGCTACGGGTCATCCTGTGGGTTGCGGCCATCCCTATGTTGCTGGGCTTTTTCGGCCTTCGCCAGCTGACCAAACCCCTAGAGCCGACCACGATGTTGGCCATCGGCGTCTTTGGCCTAGGCCTTTTGCCCAGCAACATGTCAGCCAGCTTTTCGGCCGTCTTTAACGCTTACGAACGGATGGAGATCCCCGCCTCGGTGACCACCCTCACCACATTGCTCAAAGTGTTCTTTGGCACGGTGGCCTTGATCTTGGGGACGGGCTACCTGGGGTTGGCGGTGGTGTCCATCCTGGTCAACCTCATCACCATGGCCGTGCTCTACGGGCTGCTACGTCGCACCTTATTCCGGCCCCGCGCCGAGATCGACTGGCCTTTCCAGTGGCGGATGGTGCTTGATTCTTACCCGCTGATGATCAACTTGTTGTTGGCCACCCTCTTTTTCAAAGTGGCCATGCTGCTGCTCGAATGGTTGATCCCCGAGCCGCGCGTCCTCGGCTGGTATGGCGCCGCTTATAAATACGTCGACGCGGTGCAGGTGATCCCGGCCTATTTTACCATGGCCATCTTTCCGCTCATGTCGCGCTATGCCGCCGACGACCATGAGGCCTTGCTGCGCACCTATCGCCTGGCCACCAAGCTGCTGCTCCTCGTCGCGTTGCCCTGTGCGCTAATCGGTTGGGCGCTGGCCGGCCCGCTGTTGGCCATTCTCGCCGGCTCACAATATCTGCCCCAGGCCGCCGACATCCTGCGGGTCATGATTTGGTACATGCCGGTGGGCTTTATCAACTCGGTGACCCAATACATCCTCATCGCCTTGAACCAGCAACGTTTTCTCACGCGGGCGTTCGCCATCGGCCTGGTTTTCAATATCCTGGCCAACCTGGCGCTGATCAGTCGCTTTGGGTTTATGGCCGCTGCCTATGTGGCCGTGGCTTCCGAAATCGCCCTGCTCATCCCCTTCTTGTTCGGGATTCGCCGACATCTGGGGCACGTGCCCTGGCTAAGTTGGAGCTGGAAACCGGCCTTGAGCACGGCGCCGGTGTTGTTGCTGGTCGCCTTTCTGCCCGATCGCTATCGCCTGCTGGGGGTCGTGTTAGGGTTGGGAGTCTACATGCTCTGCCTCGTAGGGTTGGGCGCCTTTGACATTGAGGAAAGGGCCGCTTTGGGGCGCGTGTTGCCCCTGAGGGAATGGGCAGATCGAGGGCAGCAGAGATTGGGGCGTCTCCTAGGCCTCTTTCCCACACCGAGACAGCGGTGAAGAGAGCCTTCCTCAGGCCGGACGAAAATTTGACCATCACGCCCCCTGACGCTATAATCACTGACACGCTATCGGAACAGAGTGCTTTTCGGGCGCTCTCGGGGGCCATGCGCTTGGAATGGCCCCCATTTGTTGAGACACACAGGCAAGGCGGGCGTTGTTATGCACGCCTCGCCACAAAAGTTGGAGGATAAAGTAGGGGCATGGCAGCCAAAATCTCGATATCGGTTGCGCGGCGCGCGGAGGGGGTCAAAGCCCGCGCCCTCAGGCGGCAGAAGATCGTGCCGGCCATCATGTATGGGCATAGTTTCGAACCGTGCACTTTACAGCTCGACTATTTGACCGCCCAGCGCGTGGTAGAACAGGCCGGCACCAGCCATCTGGTGAACCTCAGTATTCAGGGCGAAAACGGCGAACACATGGTGCTCATCCGCGAAGTGCAGCGAGACCCGGTCACCGATTTTATCACCCACCTTGACTTTTACCGGCTCGTCGCCGGCGAGATGGTTACCACCGAGGTGCCGATCGCGCTGATTGGCGAGGCCCCCGCGGTAGAAGATAGGGGAGGCACGCTGAACCAGTTGCTCGATGCCGTAGAGATCGAGTGTTTGCCCTCGGACATACCCGAAGCGTTGGAGCTCGATGTGAGCGGCTTGGTGGATTTTGACTCTTCCCTCACGGTGGCCGATCTCAGGGTCCCTCAAGGGGTCAAAGTGTTGTTGCCGGCGGACACAGAGCTCGTTCGCGTGTTAGCACCACGTCTGGAGGAAGAAATCGAAGCTCCGGCCGAAGCCGAGCTACCCGAGGAAGTCGAGAAGGGCGAAGCCGGCGAGGAAGCCGAGGTCGGCGAGGCCTGAGGTCCGGCCCCCATACGATCGTATTACAGCAAAAACGCGGGTCATCTCGCCCAGACGAGACGGCCCGCGTTTTTTGCTGCATAAGGGCATACGGCTCAGCGCCCGCCACGAGGGCGAGAACGATCTGGCCGTGGGTTGGCTTCGGCCACACGAATGGAGCGGCCGCCTACTTGGCTGCCGTTCAATTGCTTGATGGCAGCCTCTGCCGCTTGCTCATCCGCCATTTCCACAAAACCGAATCCCCTGGAGCGCCCGGTCTCCCGATCCATGACGACGACAGCATCTACCACATCCCCCACCTGGGCAAATGTGCTTTCCAGCTCCGCGTCCGTCATCTGATAAGGTAGGTTGCCGACATAAAGCCTTTTCTGCATTTCTCCTCTCCGGTGATCTTGCCTGACAGTCTGCTACGATACCCTGCATATCCGGCTGTTCCCTGCCTGCGCAAAATGAGCAGCCGGCCCACGCCATACGCTTGCTGGAATGAACGGATCTCTCTTTGGCCCAGATCACCTTGGAGGACGAGCAGAAAAAGTCGCCCTATCGGAGCCGCGAGCCCAACGTTCCAGCCGTATCCATAGTTTTACCGTGTCCACATTATAGCATGTCGCGAGGGCCGAGTCAATGGAAATTTGCACTTTTTCCTTCTTGTGCTCTCGCCTTGGGCAGGGATCAGTGCGGGGAAACGGCCTTGCGCGGTGTCGTTGACATATCGAGGGAGTATGGGTATGCTAAAGAAGTTAAAAATATCGCGATATGAGGTGACTTATGTACAAGCCCTTGTTGGCCGTGACCATGGGCGACCCCAGCGGGGCCGGGCCCGAGATCGCTACCATGGCCTGGGCCGATGCCAATCTGCGCGCTATCGCTCGGTTGCTCGTCGTGGGGGATGCGGACTGCATGGCCCACGCGTTCCAGATCACCGGTGTGCCGGGCCGGGTTCGGGCGATAAGGCGCGTCGGCGATGCCCGCTTTGACGACGAGCATCTCGACGTGCTCGATCTAGACAACGTGGATCTCGACCGGCTCGAATTCGGCCGGGTGCAGGCCATGGCCGGCCAGGCCGCCTATGAGGCGGTCATCAAAGCCATCGATTTGGCCATGGCGGGCGAGGTAGACGCCATAGTAACGCTGGGCATCAACAAAGAGGCGCTTCATCTTGCCGGGCATCCCTACGACGGGCATACCGAGATCCTGGCCGAGCGCACCGGCGCTAAAGGGGTGACGATGATGCTCGTTGCCGGCGATTTCCGTGTGACGCACGTAAGCACCCATTGCTCCCTCCGCGAGGCCATCGAGCGGGTGAAAAAGGAGCGCGTTTTGCAGGTCATCCGCTTGACGCACCAAGCATTGCAGCAGATGGGCATCGAGCAGCCGCGCATCGCCGTAGCCGGGCTGAACCCCCATGCCGGCGAAGGGGGAATCTTTGGCGAAGAAGAGACGCGCGAGATCGCGCCGGCCATCGCCCAGGCTCGCGCCGAGGGTTTGAACGTATATCCCTCTCCTATGGCGCCAGATACGGTCTTTTATCGCATGGCCGCCAAAAAAGAGTTTGATGCCGTGGTAGCCATGTATCACGACCAAGGGCATATCCCCACCAAAGTGCTGGCCTTTGCCGAAGGGGTCAATGTAACCCAGGGGTTACCCATCATCCGCACCTCGGTGGATCATGGCACGGTGTTCGGCAAGGCCGGCAAAGGGACGGCGGACCCCACGAGCCTCAAGCGCGCCATCGAGGTGGCAGTCTCCTTGGCGCGCGGCAAAAGGAAAGCAGCAGAGTAGGGGCGAGATTTTCCTCAACCCGGCGTAGCCTGAATAGTTACTTGCCCCCGTGGAAGGCATAAAGAGAGAGGGCGGGCCCTCGAATCAGGGCGCGCCCTCTCTTTGCCGGCGCCATTCAGCGCAAATAGTCTCGTAGTTGTTTGCAACGGTGGGGGTGACGCAGGCGATCGAGCGCCTGGTGCTCGATCTGGCGAATGCGTTCGCGCGTGAGGCCAAACTTTTCGCCCACCTCTTCCAAGGTATGGGCGCGTCCATCGCGCAGGCCAAAGCGCAGACGGAGAATTCGCGCCTCTCGGGGGCTGAGGGCGGTCATGATCTCCTCCAGCGCCTCTCGTAAAAGCTGCTGCGAGGCGACATCTGTGGGGGCAGGGGACTCTTCGTCTTCGATAAAGTCGCCGAATTCGGTGTCGCCGTCATCTCCCACGGGGCGGGCCAAAGACACCGGGTAGCGAGAGATACGCAGCAAACGCTCGATCTTGGCGGCGCTGATGCCCGTCTGGTCGGCAATTTCTTCAACGGTGGGGCGCCGTCCCGTCTCTTGCTCCAGATTTTCGATGACGCGATAGATGCGCCGAATCTGATCCCCGGCATGGACGGGAAGGCGGATCAAACGGCTCTGCTGAGCCAGCGCGCGGGTCACTCCCTGGCGAATCCACCAGGTGGCATACGTGCTGAATTTATAGCCACGATGGTAATCAAACTTTTCCACGGCCTTCATCAGGCCGATGTTCCCTTCCTGGATCAGGTCCAGAAGGGCTACGCCCTGGCCGATATACTTTTTGGCCACGCTCACCACCAAACGGGTGTTGGCCTCGACCAATTGTGTGCGCGCCTGCTCGCCCAGGCGCACCTTCTTGTGCAGCTCGGCCCGTTCTTCGGGGGTTAGATCCTCGCCCTTATCCAATTGGGCTTTGGCCTTGCAACCCTCTTCAATTTGTCGAGCCAACACGACTTCCTCTGCCGCAGTCAACAGAGGTACCTGGCCCATCTGACGCAAGTACAGGCTGACGGTATCCTCGGCCGAGATGCTATCCAAGTCTACTTGACTGTCGGATTCGGCTATTCGGTCTTCGATCTCGCTTTCTAGGCACTCTTCGTCCTCTACGCCAACGAACTGCTCCGCATCCTCGGCATCGACGTCCATTTCCTCCACGACCGGATCGGGCGAGCCTTCCTTCTCATCATCAGCAAGATCCATCTTGACACCCTCGTCCATCAGCTTGGCGAACAATTCGTCAACCTGAGGAATGCATTCCTCCACTTCAGGATAGAGCTCCAACACCTCCTCACAGGTAACGTAACCCCGATCCTTTGCCTTTCGCATCAAGTTCTTCAGCATGCGTGTTGGCCTCTCCGCTCTAAGAGATTGGGAGTGTAACCAATGTCATCTTATGAAACAGAACAAACACCTCCTTTCTTCTGAGGATTGGCGATGGCGTAGGATGAAGGCTGAGATGTGAGCTCGATAAACAAAAACACTCGGCGCGCCATCGAGAGGGGTCACAAAAAGATGGCTACCGAGCTGAGACACTTGGAGGCTGTACAACGATGCATCCTCTCACCGTCTTGGCTGATATGGCCTACATGGTCTATTATACCCCTAATGCCCCCAGAGGTCAACTGTCTTTCGACCATTTTGAGACCCAATTTGCGCCCAATGTGCGCTCTACCTCGCACCATCCCTTGCTCACCCTCCATCGGGCGCCTGCAACGAAACGGATTCTTAACGAGAACCCCATCGGCCGGGCAACCTTCTTTTTGTCCGCCAGCCTATTCCTGGGGTATACTATCTTACGTTAACCCTGGGCGGCCCAAAAGCCCGCCCATATTCTTAACACCAAACTCGTTTTGGAGATAGCATTCTTTTGAGCGCATCTTCTCATTTTGAACAAGAAATTACGAGCAAACGTATTCGCAACTTT
>JACIWY010000126.1 GCA_014360745.1 Chloroflexota bacterium | reverse complement strand
TCCCCGGGTTCCTCCTTTCGCCAAGTATAGCTCGTTTCATCTTGGATATATCCTTATATCGTAGTACAATCATAACATAAATCCCTTTCATCGTGGGCACATTCTGACCCTATTCAGGACCATGACAGGCCAAAAAAAGGACCTTCCCGCTCAGCGCGCCTATCTCAGGGAGCTGCGTCGTGCCCTGAATCACCTGTATGACCCCAATGTGTTGCGGGCCAGCCCACTCTGCGCGGCATTGGGCCTGTCGAGCGCGAGCAATCCTTATGCGGCCCTGCGCGAGGCGCTCTCCGAGGCGATCGCCTCGCTCAAGCCCGGCCCGGATGTGCCGGCCCATTCCCATCTCTGGCGCACCTACGAAATCTTGCTCTATCGCTACGTGCAACAGTGCAGCCAAGCCGAAGTCGCCGACCAGCTCGGCATCAGCGTGCGCCATCTGAGGCGCGAGCAGCGGGACGCGCTGGAGGTGCTGGGCCAGCGGCTCGTCGAGCGCTATTCGCTCGACATCACCAACCTGGCACAGACGGCGACGGCGATGCCTTCTGAGGAGGACTCTCCCATCGAGGAGGATACCCGCGTTCATGCCGTCGAGAGCGAACTGGCCTGGCTGCGCATGGCCCCAACGGGGGAGCCCCTGGAGGTCGCTGCGGTTCTTGCGGAGGTCATGAACCTGTGTCGCCCTATAGCCGCTCGGCATGGCGTCGCGCTCGAATTGGCGAACGGTGGCGATGATGCGGTGGTGCGCACCCATCCCGTGGCCCTGCGCCAGATCTTGCTCAGCCTCCTGACGTTGACCATCCGTTGCGCCGAGGAGGGCGCGGTGACCATTGCTATAAGTGACGAAGAAGGCTGTGTTCGAATTATAGCCCGCTGCTGCGCGGCCTTGTGCCCGGAGGATAAGGGCATCCTGACCATGTTGCGGCGGTTGCTCGATGTGTGCGAGGGCCAGATCCGAACTTGGATGGAGGGAAAAAGGTTCTGTGCAGAGATACGGCTCCCCCGGGTTCGCCAGAACGTCGTCCTGGTGCTAGACGATAACCAAGATACGCTCAAGCTGTTCGAACGCTACAGCGCCGATACCGAGTGGCGCGTCGTAGGCACATCCGATCCCGTCGCCGTGTTTGCTTTGGCCGAAGAGGTGCAGCCCGCCGTCATTGTGCTCGATGTCATGATGCCACAACTCGACGGCTGGACTATGCTGGGGCGCTTGGCCGAGCACCCGTCCACCGGTCACATCCCGATTGTGGTCTGTACGATTTTACCCCACGAGGAACTGGCACTCTCCCTCGGCGTCAGCGGCTTTTTGCAAAAGCCCGTCAGTCGCGACCGGTTTCTGGCGACGCTGCGCGATCTTGCGGGCCAGCCAAAATCTGGCTGAAGCCCAAGATGCACTGTACCAGCTCGCGTTGCCCAAGGCCGCCTTCGCGCGAGATGACCAGCGCTTCGCTGCCGCTCGGGTCTTGCGACGGGTCTTGGGCCGAAACGGCGATGACGGGGATGTTGCAGATTTCGGGATCCACGGCCTTTTCCCTCAAGACGGCGTACCCATCCATCTCGGGCATGAGCAGATCGAGCAACACGACATCGGGGCGCCGCTCGCGCATGAGGGCCAATGCCCGTTGGCCGTTGAGGGCGCGCACGACGTGATAGCCGCGACCCGCGCCGTGGAGGATGCGGGCAAAGAGTTGCATGGCGTCCAGGTCGTCTTCTACGAGCAGGACGGTGCGCACGCCATCGCCCAGCTCGGCAAGTGCCCCCAAAAGTTCTTCCTGGGTCACCGGTTTGACCAAATACCGTTCGATGCCCAACTGCTGCGCCGCTCTCTTGCGGTCGAACACGCTGCAAAACATCACCGGCGTTTTGTAGGGCATCGCGTGGGTCCAGTTCGCGATCTCTTTGTCGTGCATGGCCTTGTTCACCACCAAGGCCTGGGCCGGGGCTTGGCGCAGCATCTCGATGGCCTGGGCGCGGTCTGTTGCGCGCACGATCTCTATATCGTTGCTATAGGCACGCAGCAGATGCTCCAACGTTTTGTCTTCCTCGACGACGATAAAACGGGGGCACACGTCCGGCGGCTCGGCCAGGGAGCGGCGCGTTCGCGGCACATAGCTGTCGTAAGGTGAAAACCAGCGCGACGCCGCGGGCGCCTTGCTCGGCGGCGTTATCTCGCGCGGCAAGCTAAAGAAAAAAGTGGCCCCATGGCCCGGTTCGCTTTCCACCCACATTCGCCCCCCGTGGCGCTGGACGAAGGTGCGGCTGATGCTCAGCCCCAGGCCGGTGCCGCCGTGGCGCCGCAGGATCGAATCCCCGGCTTGGCGGAAGGGCTCGAATATGCGCTCTTGGTCGGCGGGTGAGAGGCCGGGGCCGGTGTCGGCTACGCTCACCGTCACCTGGTGGCCTTCGTCGCGCACGCTCACCGTGACGCCCCCTTGTTCTGTAAAGCGCCCGGCGTTGCTGAGCAGGTTTAGGATCACCTGGCGGATGCGCGTCGCATCGCAATAGAGCGGGGGCATGTCCTCGGGCACTTGGGCTTTGAGGGCGAGGCCTTTGGACTCGTAGAGCGGACGCACCGCCTCTTGAGCTTCGGCGACGATCTCCAGCAGCGAGACCCATTCTTTATGCAAGCTCACGCGCCCCGATTCAACGGCGCTCAGATCGAGGACGTCGTCCACCAGGCTGGCCAGGTGTTGGCTGTTGCGGTGAATGACCGCGATATCGGCCAAGAGCGCGGGTGAGACGGCACCGCTATAGATTTGCGGGTTCTGGATGATCATTTCGCTGAAGCCGATGATCATGTTTAGCGGCGTGCGCAATTCATGGCTCACGTTGGCCACAAACTCGGCTTTGGCTTGTCGAGCCTCCTCGGCCGCTTGGCGCAACGTGTCGAGCCAGTTAGAAAGCCGGGCCAGCTCGCGGTTCGCCAGCAAAAGGTCCTCTTGGGTCTGTTTCAGGATCACTCGCTGCTCGCGCGCTTCCCGCAACAGGGCATCGCTGCGTTCATAGTTCCACCATGACCAACGCATCGTCTCATCGGCGCTCTTGAGCACCAACCAGGTCAACCCCTGCGTGGTCCAAATGACGAGCAGGGTGGCGAAGCCGGTGATGATGTCGGGCGCCCCGGGCCCGATTTGCCCGCTGACGAGCAGCGCGCTGGCCGCCGTAGCCAGGATCAAGCCCAAAACGGGGTGAACCAGAAGCGCGGCCAGCAAAGGCGGTATGGCGAGGAGAGGGAATGCTCCAGGGGTATAAAGCCAATGAGCGATGAAGGTTATCGTGAGCATATAGGCCAGGACGACCATGGCCACGCCTAGATGGAACCAGCGGCGCAGGATCAACCACAAGGCGGTGGGCAAGAACACCAAGACCGTGCCGAGCAGGCTGAGCTGAGGCGCCCAAAGGTATATCTCGGCGAGCACGACCAAGATAACGCCCAGGGCAGAGAAACCCAATAAGATGGCCACCGTCAGATCGCGGCGGAGATCCTGATGGGCTTCTCGCAAGAAGGTGCGCGTAGAAACGGTTTCAGCCATAGTTGCCCTTTCCACTGTACCTCGCCGGCGCTTATGGCGTCTCGATGCTCACGCATGACAAAAATGGAGAAATGATCGCGACACCGCTTGCATGAGTTCACCGGCTACCATGTCGCTTTCTCTGAAAAACACATCACCAAAGAGGAGGAATGGGCATCTCTCCAGTTCGGAAAAGTGCCGTTCGAGGAATATCGAGATGAATCGGTGTCAGCTTGATTTCCGTTGGCCCTGCCCGGCCAGCGCTTCGCGCACGACGCGCGCCAACTGCTCGATACCGAAGGGTTTGTACACCAGCCATGTCCCCGGGCCCAGGTCGCCGCGCGCTGCGATCATATCATCGGCATAGCCGGAGACATAAACCACCGGCAGGCCCGGCCGCTCGGCTCGCAGAGCCTGGACAAGCGCCGGCCCGCTCATGCCCGGCATGACCACATCGCTGATCAGCAGATCGATTTGTAGAGCACGTGGTTGAGCGTGGAGCAGGGCCAGCGCCTCGGCTCCGCTGGCGGCTGTTATCACGGTATAACCCATCTCCTCCAGCATGTGCGCCGTCAGATCGCGCACGAAATCCTGATCCTCCACGACCAGGATTTGGCCACTCCCGTGGGGAATATAGGCTTCGTTCCGATCTTCCGCTATGCGAGCACCAGGGCCAGGGCGTTCCTGAGCCTTTGCCTTTTCCACAGGGAAAAAGAGGCGAAAGGTCGTGCCGAGGCCGGGCTCGCTTTCCACATCCACGGTGCCGCCCAACTCGTGCAGAACGCTGTAGACGATGGCCAACCCAAGGCCCGTACCTTGCCCCACCCTTTTAGTGGTGAAAAAGGGCTCAAAGAGATGCTCGAGCACCTCGCGGGCCATGCCGACGCCGTTGTCGCGTACGCTCAACACGACAAAGCAGCCCGGTTGAGCCCGGAGATAGGTGGGCATGGTCTCGGCGGTCAGCTCTTGCACGCCGGTGGAAATGACCAATGAGCCGTTCGCCGCGCCGGCGCGCACCCCCGGGCGCTCGCCCACGGCCAAAGTCTCCAAGATGGCGTCGCGGGCGTTCACCGACAGGTTCATGATCACCTGTTCGAGCTGGCCGGCGTCGGCCGAGATGAGGGGTAAACCCTCGGCCAGATGGAGCGTCAGCTCGATCTCCTCGCCCAGGACACGTTGCAGGATCTTGGCCATATTGCTCAGCAATTCGTTCAGATCGACGCGCCCAATCTCGACATGTTCGCGCCGGCTAAATACGAGCAGGCGACGGGTCAAATCGGCGGCGCGGCGCCCGGCATCGCGTATCTGCAACAGAATCTCATAGAGAGGGTCCCGAGGCGTAAGCCGCGCCAGAAGCACCTCGCTATAGCCGTTAATGACCGTGAGCAGGTTGTTGAAATCGTGGGCAATGCCACCGGCCAAGCGGCCGACGGCCTCCATCTTGGCCGCTTGTTGAAGCTGCCGTTCCAACCGTTTGCGCTCGGAAATATCTTCAACCAACGCGAGTACACCGGCGATCTCATCCGCTTCGCCACGCATGGGCTGCAAATGGTACCGGAACCAGACATCAACCCCTTCGCGCTGATAATGGCCTTCCGCCTCTCGAACCTTGCCGCTGTCCAGGCAATAGCCCAAATCGGCGGCCAACCCCACCTGCACGGCGAATGGCTCCAAGAGCAAATTGATCCCCTGCGCAGGTTGCCAAGATTCAAAGCCGGGCATCTCCAACAACGCGGCGTTGACCTCCGTGAGGTTGCCCTCGGCATCGATGGCAAAGATGCCTATCGGGGCGTTCTCTACCAGGTTGCGATAGTCGTGCTCGCTTTGCCGCAGCGCCTGCTCGATAATGTGCTGTCGGGTGACCTCGCTGCAAACGCCGAGCACATGGCGAGGCTGTCTCTCGCCGGAAGCACTCTCGCCCACCATAGGCACAATAATCGTTTGAAAGTAGCGAACTTGGCCAAAACGATCGACAAAGCGGTCCATCCATTCGCCCCGTTGCCCGCCGGCCAACACCTCTCTATCGCGCTGTTCAAAGCCCAACGCCTGCTCCCGATCGAGGCCCAAACGCTCGGCCAGGGCGCTCGGCGTGCTGCCCAAGATCTGCTCTCTGGGCAGCCCATAAAGCTCGACCAAGGCCCGGTTCACCAACGTATAGCGGCTGTAGCCGTCGCGGACAAAGACGATATTGGGGTTGGTGTCGATCACTTGGCGCAAAAAGGCGGGGGAGGCGAGGGCATCTTCCTGTGCCGCTGGGGGCGAGGCCTCCCCGGGCCGAACGGCGGCCAGGGCCCTTTCTAACTCGGCGATCCTCCGTTGAGCCGCCTCTAGCTGCTTGCGCAGCAGCGCTTCAACCGCGGTGGCTTCCTCGCTTGTTGCATCCACCCTTACAAACACTCCTCGGTTTTGCTGTGACGCTGGAACCAGGCTACCGCTTTAGTGTGCTGACGATCTCGTTCACCCCATCGCGCAACTCTGCGAACACCTCGCCGATGCTGCGCGTAGCATCGATATTGCGAAAGCTAAATTCCTGCCCCAGCTTGTCAAAGATCTGCAGCATCTTATTCTGATAGACGGTAAAGCTCGTATAATAGTCCGAATAGCCGAGAAAATCCATGCCCGATTCCCAAAAGTCAAAACCCCGCGAGGTAAGCACACGGGGGATCAGGTGCTCGACATCGGTGCGCAGATAAAAGATGGCGTCGGGCACCAGGGCAAAGCCCATCAATCGGCGCACCCAGGTTTCGTTCACTCCGCGCACCAGAGCGCGAGCGATGAGCGAATACATGTAGCGATCGGTGAGCACGACGAACCCGGCGCGCAGAGCGGGGATGATGTCGCGCTCCAGGCGGTCGGCGAAATCGACGGCGTAAAAGAGGGTCATGGTCAGGTCGCCCAGCGTATGGCCGCGCTTGGCCTCGTCGATCCCCTTGCCGGCCAATAAAGAGCGGCGTAACCCGCTGGAAGAGACGGCATAGCCGTTGGCTTCCAGCCATTCGCGCAAAAGGGCGATCTGGGTAGATCGCCCCACGCCGTCGGGTCCTTCGAGCACGATCAACTTGCCCGGGAACTCGTCTTGTTTCAGGCCGGGCAGGCCGCTGCCATAGAACTGCACCTTGGTCATGAGGTGGCTCCTCCGGTGAGATTATCCAAGTAACGGCCGGAAAGGCGCTGGGTAGCGATCACCTCGCGCCAGGGATTGGGCTCGGCCCGCAAGGCGCCCTCTAGATAGGGCTCGATGATCTCGCGCACCATTTGTTGCTGAGTGACCAGAGGAAGCGATGCGTCTATCACCGTCAAACCGAATTCCTCGGCGATGCTTTCATACTCGCGCAAAATGCGCCCTTGAAAGATGCGATAGCTTTCGTAAGGATCCTCACTGAACATCATATCCAGGCCAGCCTCATAGTATTTGAGCGCCGGCCGCCCGCTGATGATGCGCCGCAGCGATTCATCCAACGGCACCCGAAAGTAGAGCGCTACGGTGGGGATGGCGGCAAAGCTGTACATCTCGCGCACCCAGGTACGATCCACACCGCGAGCGGCATCTCGGGCAAAGGCTGTGTAGACGTAACGATCGGCCAAGACGATGGCGCCGGCGCACAAGGCGGGCAAAATCTGTTGTTGATGGCGATTGGCGAAATCCACGGCATGGATCAGGCTGAACGTCGTGGGGCTGAGCAACTTTTTCTTTTTGCCGCGTTTGGTCGTAGCCTGCACCAGAGGCGAGGAATTCCACTCGGAAAAGGCCACGGCATAGCCGGAAGCGACCAACCACTTGTGCAAAAGGTCAAGTTGTGTGCTCTTGCCTGAACCGTCGATCCCCTCCACGATAAAGAGGCGGCCCGGCAGCTCGGTGCCGTCGGGTAGTCTGGCCATAGGGGCACGCTCCTTCGTCTAACTTGCAGAATCTATGCCGCATGGTCTACGTTTTACTATTGTGCACATTCTAATACCGGCATCGGATCGCGTCAAAGGTTGGTCGTCATGGCCTGTAATTTCTGCGCCTCTTGGGCAGCATAGCCGGCCATGTCGTTGTTAAAGTAAAGGTAGCACTCCTTGCCCTGCTTTGCCCAGGCCAGGAGGGCCTCGGCCCAGCTGGCCAGTTGCTGGACGGTGTATTCTCCCTCATAGGCGCCCCAGGGGCCGTGCAAGCGCACATAGACCCAATCGCCGACGACCTTTTGGGGCGACTCGACGCCATGATAATCATGGATGCAAAAGGCCGCACCGTGATCTTGGAGCACGGCATAGATTTCCTCTGTATACCAACTGGCATCGCGGAATTCAAAGGCGTAGCGGTATCCGGCGGGGAGCGTCTGGAGGAAGGCGCACAGGCGCCGGGCATCTCCATGCCAATGAGGCGGGAGCTGGAACAGGATCGGCCCTAGCGCATCGCCCAAGGTGCTCACGCGATCCAGTAGAACGAGCGCGGGCGCGGGGTCGCCGAGCTTTTTCATGTGGGTGATGTAACGGCTGGCCTTGACGGCAAAAAGAAACCCTTCGGGCACGGTCTTGTGCCACCGGGCCAATGTTTCTTGCGCGGGCAAACGGTAAAAGGTGTTGTTGATCTCGACCGTACGCAGATGCCGGGCATAATAGGCCAGCATCTCCTCGTCCGGTAGATCCCTGGGGTAAAAGGGGCCCTTCCAGTGAGCATAGTGCCAGCCCGATGTGCCGATATGTATAGGCGCGGCCTGTGGTTCCTCTCGGTCGCTCATGCCGGTCTATCCCCTCTTGAGCAATTTGGCCAATTCCTCCCAGGGGCGGGTATTGAGCACATCGTCCGGTTCTAGCCAACCGCGTCGGGCCTGCCCTACTCCAAAGCGTATATAGCCTAGTTCGTTCACGCTGTGGGCGTCGGTAGAGATGGCCAGTTTGAGGCCACGCTCTTTGGCCATCTTGCTATAAATATCGTCCAGGTCTAATCGATCGGGTTGGGCGTTGATCTCCAGGAAGCAACCGCGCTCCGCGGCCCCTTCGATGATGCGCTCCAAATCCACCTCGTAGGGGCGGCGTTTGCCGATGAGCCGGCCGGTGGGATGGGCCAGTATGGTAAAATAGGGGTTGTCCATGGCCCTCAAGATGCGCTCGGTCTGCTTTTCCCTGGAAAGGTTCACGTTCGTATGCACGGAGCATATGGTCAAATCCACTTGGCTCAGAATGTCATTCGGCAGGTCCAGAGAGCCATCCTCCAGGATATCCACTTCGATCCCTTTGAGCAGCCGAAAGTTTCCGCCGTCTGTGGCCAGCTCCTCGTTCAGCTTATCGATCTCTTCCATCTGTTTGGCCAGTTCGTCGGCGTCCAACCCTTGGGTTACGGCCACATGAGGGGAATGGTCCGTAATGGCCAGGTATTCATAGCCGCGCTCTCGGGCGGCGCAGGCCATCTCTCGCAGCGTGGCATGGCCAT
>JACIWY010000125.1 GCA_014360745.1 Chloroflexota bacterium | reverse complement strand
TGCGCTTTTATCCAGGGGGAGGGGGCTCGGCGTCCGGCAGCGAATCCCAATTCATGGCTAAATATTGGAGCAGCAAGATCGTCTTGGCATCGACGATCCGCCCTTCCCTCATCCAGGCCAGGGCCTGCTCGAGATCAAACTCGGCGACGCAAATGTCCTCGCCCGGGTCAACGCCGCCGCCCGGCTGCCTGCGCAAAGAAGGAAGGACGGGTGCTATAAAGAGGTGGATGCGCTCCGAGGTGCCCCCCGGGCTGGGATAAACGGTGCCGACGTGCACCAAACGGCCCAAGGTGTAACCGGCTTCCTCCATTGCCTCGCGCCGCGCCACCGTCTCGGCATCTTCGCCTTCTTCCTGGGCGCCGGCAATGGCCTCCCAAAGCCAGGCCTGCTCCGGATCGCGGACGTATACCGGATAGCGAAATTGGCGGATCAACACAACCTTGCAGCGCCGACGGTCGTAGGGCAACACTGTCACCGAGTCGCCCCGCTCAAATACCAGGCGGGTCATGGGTTCGCTCAGCGTGCCGTCCAGTTTCTCGTAACGTACGACGGCGCGGTCGACGCGAAATATGTCATCCAAGATACGTTCGTGGGCCTCCACGATCACCTTGCGGGGGCCGTCGGCGCACTCACGGGTGGTGGAAGCCAAGGTTCAGCCCTCCTCTTTTTTGAGCCTGGCGGCCGTTTCAAAGCCCGCGGCCAACGCCTTAAGGTTGATCTCTTGGGTGCCTCGCGGGGCGCGGGCGGCGACGGCTGCCTCCAGGGCCTCTCGCGAGACCACGCCTGACAGCCCGGCCAGCAGGCCAAGGCCGACGATGTTGGCCGTGATCCGGCGGCCCGTCGTCTCCTCGGCGATCTGGGTAATGGGCACGCGATAAGCTCGCGTCGTGGGCACGCGGTGCACATGCACCGAGTCGACGATCAGCAGGCCATCGCGTTTCAGGTCGTGAAAGTAGGTGTCACATGCCTCCTGGCTCATCGCCAACAAGGCATCGGCGGCGATGACCTTGGGATAATCGATCTCTTGCGTATCGATGATGACTTCCGATTTACTGGCCCCGCCGCGGGCCTCGGGGCCGTAGGATTGGGTCTGACAGGCGTTTTTGCCATCGTAGAGCACGACGGCCTCGGCCAAAATCAGGCCGGCGAGGATCAATCCCTGGCCACCTGAGCCGGCCAGGCGGATTTCATAGCGCTCACCCATGAGCTTTGTCATACCTCCTCTCGGACAAGTTGCGCAGCCTGGGCGCGCTCGATGATTTTCTCATATTCGGCCGTATACTCGGGCAGGTCGCGGTCCATCAGCACGCCGCGAATGATCTTGCCCTCCCGCTCCGATTCCTCCAGCTTTTGCGCAGCCGCCAGGCTGATGCTGTTCTCCTTGAGGGCGCGCATCATATCCACCGCCGAACCGATGCGGTTGATCTTGCCGTAGGTGGTGTGGCAGTAGCTCACCGCCTCGATCACGGCGAACCCGGCCTTTTGCATTCCCCGCTCGATCAGACGGTCGAGCTCGCGGGCATGGTACACCGTGCTGCGCGCAACATAGGCGGCTCCAGCGGCTATGGCCAAATCGCAGGCCGAGAAGGGGCGCTCGATGTTCTGATAGGGGGCGGTGGTGGCCAAGGCGCCCTGCGGAGTAGTGGGGGAATATTGTCCCCCGGTCATCCCATAGACGCTGTTGTTGATCACGATCGCCGTCAGATCGATGTTGCGCCGCGCCGCGTGAATAAAATGGTTGCCGCCGATGGCCAGCGCGTCGCCGTCGCCCATTACCACCAATACGTGCATATCGGGGCGGGCCATCTTGAGCCCCGTGGCAAAGGCCAATGCCCGGCCATGGGTGGTGTGCATGGTGTTAAAATCGACATAGACCGACATCCGTCCGCTGCAACCGATGCCCGAGATCATCGCCACCTGATCCTTGGGCACTCCCAGGCGATCGATCGCGCGGACGATGGCGGCCAACACGATGCCGATACCGCAACCGGCACACCACACGCCGGGGAACTTTTTTTTATGCCGCAGATAATCGTAAATTTCGTGTTCTTCTCGCATCATCTCAGGCCACCTCGATCGCTTCCAATATCTGGCGCGGTTCGATCAGCTCGCCATCGACCCGATTCACCCTGCGCACCTTGGAGCGGCCCAGTACCCGCTCGACCTCCAAGGCCATTTGGCCCAGGTTCATCTCCGGGACGATGACGCGGTGGGCATTAGCGGTCAGTTCCTCGATCAATGACTCGTGGAAGGGCCAGATCGTTTTGAGGGTGATCAGGCCGACTTTGTAGCGTCTGCGTCGCGCCAACTGCACGGCATGGGCCGCCGAACGAGCGGTGGCGCCAAAAGCGATCACGATCGTGCGGGCATCGCGCACGCCGTCTTCCTCGTACATAAAGATGCGGTCTATGTTGTCGTTGATCTTGGCAAAAATGCGCCGCCACCAAGGCTCGATCTCGTCCTTACGCTCGGTGGGAAACCCGGCCCGATCGTGGAACAGACCGGTGATATGGTAGCGGAACCCTTCGCCAAAGCTGACCAACGGGGGCACGGCGCGAGTCTCGTCATAGGGGAAATACCATTCCGGGGGGACATCGGTGGTCATGCGATCGATGATCTCGACGTTCTGAAATTTGTCGCTATCGAACGGCTCGCGCATGTGGCCGATCACCTCGTCCATCAGCAGGATGACCGGCGTGCGATAGCTTTCGGAAAAGTTAAAGGCCTCGATCGTCAATAAATAGACATCGGAGACCGATGAGGGATACAAAGCGATGATAGGATGATCGCCATGAGTGCCCCAGCGGGCTTGCATAACGTCCCCTTGCGAAGGTGCCGTGGGTAGGCCGGTGCTCGGCCCCGCCCGCTGTACATCCACAATCACACAAGGGATCTCGGTAGCCGCCGCATAGCCCAGGTTCTCTTGCATCAAAGAGAAGCCCGGCCCGCTGGTGGCCGTCATCGCTTTGAGCCCGCCGACGGAGGCGCCGATGACCGCGGCCAGGGAAGCGATCTCGTCCTCCATTTGAATGAACTTGCCACCAAGGGGCGGCAGCTTCTGGGCAAGCAACTCGGCGATCTCGGAGGAGGGGGTAATGGGGTAGCCAGCAAAGAAACGGCACCCGGCCCTCAACGCCCCTTCCACGCAGGCCGCGTTGCCCTGCATCAAGCGGACGGTCATTTGCCCACCTGTCCTCTAGAGTCGTTGACTTTTTCTACCAGGATGGCGAAATCGGGGCAATGGATGGTGCACCATTGACAGGCCACACAACGTTCTGGATGGACCACAACGGGGCGATGTTCGATATCCTCGGCAAAGACCTCGCGCGGACAAAAGGCGATACACAGGCCACACCCCTTACACCATTTGCCGAACACGCGAATGCTATAACGCTGGCCCTTTTCGGGGGCTTCTACCTTGATAGGAGCTTCCTGCACAGTCGTCTCTGTAGCCACTTGGGACCTCCTTGTCCAAAGAGTCGCATATTACTGTGAATCCAGAATAAAGGGCCAGTTCCTGCGCCTATCGATTAGCACGCTGGTCCGGCCCTATGATGATGCAGACAGTCCGTCTCCTTTCGCTCGTCGTCGACCGATGGAGCGCCCCATTCGCTCGTAACTATACTAGTCCTGTGGCATGAGCTTGTCAATCAGAGATAATAGCACAGATCGGTCACACGTTCTAACACCAAATCGGGCGCCACGGCGTCGAAATAGTCGCGAGGAGATCCGGCCTGGAGCACGCCGACGGTTCGGGCGTGCACCTGTTTGCCGGCCAGGATGTCCATAGGGTGATCGCCGCACATGGCGCTTTCTTCGCCAGCTACCCGCAAACGCTGCAAAGCTGCCAGCAGATGCCGGGGATCGGGCTTGACGTGCTCGATGTCGTCGCGAGTCAACAAGACATCGTGGGCCAAGGGGATGCGCTGTAGGATGCTCAGCACCGCACGGCGACAGTTGCGGGTGACGATGGCGACGCCGAATCCCCGTCGTCGTAGTCCTTCCAGAAGCTGCAGCACGCCCGGATAGGCGGCCACCCGCTCGGCTGCCTCTAGTTCGATCGCTTCTATAGCCTCCTCGGCCTCCTGGGCGAATCTCTGGCCGGCATCCTCCAGATGGGCCTGCACGTAGCGCACGATCTCGAGCACATACATGCGCTCCAGGTCGGGGCTTTGAAAGCCATATTTGTCGGCCAATGCTATCACCGCGCGGCGCATCTGGGCAAAATCGATGCTCGGCTCGATCAATGTGCCATCCAGGTCGAAAAGCAGCGCCTTGAGGTTCCCCAGCCGATATTTGTCCTCAACCATTGCCTTGCTCCAACAGGGCTACTAGGACCTCTGCCACCTGTCCTGGGTGATCGGCGATGTGCGCGCCCGCATCTCTCAGGGCTTCGATCTTGACCGAGGCGAGCCTGCTGTCGCCGGAGATGATCGCGCCGGCATGGCCCATCCGCCGTCCTGGGGGCGCCGTCCGCCCGGCGACAAAGGCAACCACCGGTTTGGTCATCTTTTCGCGGATAAAACGCGCCGCTTGCTGCTCGGCGCTGCCCCCGATTTCGCCGATGAGCACCACCGCGTCGGTGTCGGCATCGTGCTGAAAGAGATCGAGGATCTCGACAAAGCCGGTGCCCACAATGGGGTCGCCGCCGATACCCAGGCAAGTGGATTGACCGATCCCCTTTTGGGTCAGCGCCCAGACCACCTCGTAGGTCAATGTGCCGCTACGCGAGACGAGGCCCACCCGGCCGGGGGTGTGAATGTAGCCCGGCATGATCCCTACCTTGGCCACGCCCGGCGTGATCACACCCGGACAATTGGGCCCGATCAGGCGCACCGGCCGCCCCTCTAGATAACGCCGCACGTGGATCATCTCCCAAACCGGAATCCCTTCGGTGATGCAGACGATGAGCGGAAGTGGAGCTTCGGCGGCCTCCAAGATGGCATCGACGGCCAAGGGTGCGGGCACATAGATGATCGAGGTGTTGGCGCCGGTTTCCCGCACGGCCGTGAGCACGTCGTCGAATACGGGGACGCCGTGCACCACTTGCCCCCCTTTGCCCGGCGTCACGCCGGCGACAACGCGCGTCCCATAAGCCAACATCTGCGCGGTGTGAAAGGAGCCCTCGCGCCCGGTGATCCCCTGGACGAGGACGCGCGTCGCTTCGTTCACTAGAACCGCCATCACGTCCCCCTCCTGGCCTGCCTGGCCATTTGCACCGCTAATCTGGCGCCTTCTGATAGCGTCTCTGCCGCCAGCAGGTTCGCCTCGCGCAGGATGCGCCGCCCCTCCTCGCCATTGGTGCCCACCAGGCGCACGACCACGGGCACCTCGACAGGGCGCTGCGCCAGGGCCTCCACGATGCCTTGCGCTACCTCATCGCAACGGGTGATGCCGCCAAAGATGTTGATCAGCACGCTGCGCACATTGGGGTCGGAGAGGATAATATGCAGCGCGGCGACCACCCGTTCTCGTCGTGCGCCGCCGCCTATATCCAAAAAGTTGGCCGGCTCGCCCCCGAAAAGCTTGATCACGTCCATAGTGGCCATGGCCAAGCCGGCGCCGTTGACCATGCAACCGATCTCGCCGTCGAGTTTGACATAGCTGATGCCCCCCCGGCGCGCTTCGGCCTCGGCAGGGCTTTCATCGCCCAGATCACTTTGGGCGGCCAGTTCCTTGTGGCGATAGAGCGCGCTGTCGTCCAGGATGATCTTGGCGTCCAGGGCCAACAAGTGCCCCTCCTCGGTCACAACGAGGGGGTTGATCTCGGCCAGTGTGGCATCATACCCTCGGGCAACTTGATATAACGCCTGCGCCATGGCGGCAAACTCGCCCCATCGTTCGCGAGGCAGCGCGATGGCCTGTGCAGCACGGACGGCGTGATAGGAACGCAAGCCCCAATAGGGATCGAGGGGGATGGTGTGCACCCGCCCCGGATGGATGCGGGCGGTTTCCTCAATGTCCACGCCCCCTTCCGAAGAGACGAGGAACGCTGGGGCGCCGGCCTCGCGGTCGATGACCAGCCCCATATAGAGCTCATCAGCGATACGGGCTGCCTTTTCCACTAGCACATGGCGGACGGTGAGCCCTTTGAGAGGGTGCCCCAGCAGTCGTGCGGCGGCCTGAGCGGCTTCCTCCGGGCTATGGGCCAAGAGGATGCCGCCTGCCTTGCCCCGCCCGCCGACGAGCACCTGGGCCTTGACGGCCACCGTGCCACCCAGCCGTTCGGCGGCGGCCTGCGCTTCCTCCACCGTCTCGGCCACCACTCCCTCCGGCACGGGGATGCCCCCGGCGGCGAACAGTCGCTTGGCCTGGTATTCGTGCAGATTCATACATTACTCCGAAAATGGCATCTCTGATGCGGCGGTTGAAACCGCAGCAATCCCTACGAGGCTGCCCTGCAGTGACCAGAAGCTCTCCAGCCTGCGCAAGCTTGGCAGCGGTTGCCGCGATTTTAATCGCCACTATGCTACATCAGCTACGGGGCAAAAACGAGCAAACGATTGTTCTCCGAGTCGGAGATGATGATCCGCCCTTGCCCGTCCACGGCGATGCCCGTAGGCAAGTTCATCGAAGACAAATCGGCGCCGAGCTGCCCCCAACTACGCAAGATCTTGCCTTCGGGATCGAACTGCAGCACGCGGTAGCCCTCGGGGTCGGTGGCATAGACATCGCCGTTGGCATCGACAGCCAGATAGGGCTTGTTCACGACCGACATCCCTTCCCAGGCATGCACCGGCCATTGTCGCTGAAAGCGTAATTCGTCGTCAAAGACTTGGATGCGCTGGTTCCAGGTGTCGGCGACATAGATCCGGCCTTGATCGTCGATGGCCAAGCCCACCGGCTCTTGCATCTGCCCCTCGGCGTCGCCGGCGCCGCCCGCCGCGGTCAACATGTTGCCGCGTTGGTCGTACTTGACCACGCGCTTGTTGCCGGTGTCGCTCACATAGAGGTTGCCCTGCCGATCAAAGACAATATCCCGAGGCCCATACAAGCTGTTGCCCGAACCCATGGGGCCGCTTACTTCGGCGAATGTGCCCCACATCCGCTTGAAATTGCCCCGGTCGTCAAAGACTTGGATGCGGTGGTTCCAGGTATCGGCCACGAACACGTCCCCCTCGGGGCTCACGGCGATCCCCCAGGGCTCCTTGAACTGGCCGGGCGCGTTGCCCTCGCTGCCCCACTCGCGCAAGAAGCTCCCGTCTGGCGCCAACACTTGCACGCGGTGGTTCTGGCTATCGGCCACATACACATTGCCCGCGGCATCCACCGCCAGCCCCTTGGGTGCCATGAACTGGCCGGCGCCGCTGCCTTGGCTGCCCCAAGCGGCCAGGGCCTGGCGTTGTTCCCAGCGCTCGATGTATTCGTCGCCGGGCAAGGGCTCGACGGCGGCCAGCGTCTCCGGGCCATAGTCCCAGAGCTGCTGGGCCACGTCGCGACGCACGTACATGGCAAAGTTATGCACAAAAGGCCAAGAAGTCAGCGAAGCTGTGTGTTTGCGGTAAAAGACCACGTCCCAAAATTCCTTGCGGGCGACAGGATTCTTGAGATTGGCCCACACCTGCTTGATGTTCAGGTTCATATACCAATCCTGGTTAGGCCACCAGATGAGGCGATATTGTCGCCGATAGTATTTGTTGCCCAACATCGGCTTGATGCCGGCTTCGTTGGGCGGGCCGACCAGGACCACCTCGGCATCGAAGGGCCCTCCCGGCTTTTTGCCGTAAAATTGGGCGTTGTCAAAGTTGCGCAAATACCAGACAAAGGGCCAACTGGTATCGTCATCATAGGCGACCTTCATGTGCAGCCCGCCGGTAAGCCGCCGCGACATCTCCTCCAGTTCTCGCGCCACGATGGCCGTGTCGGGCGCGCCCTGGGCGTAAACCAGGAATTCGGAGGCCAGGTCGGCGTTGATGTAGGTGACCATCCAGGCGAAGCGAACGGTCAAGGCCAGCAGCAACACGATGAGCGACAAGGCGATCATGCGCCACAGATTCTTGGCCGAAAGCCGGCTGCCGATCCAATAGATCCCTCCACCCAGGATGACGGCTACCATGAGCGCCGCTAACCAGGCCATGGAGCGGCTCAAAGCCTCAGTGGAAGTTCCGCTATAAGGCGAGCCTCCCATGAGCCGTGCCAAGGTGTATAAAAAGAGCGGCACGATCAGCAACAGCCACAACCCATGATGGCTGCGGATCTCCTCCCAATCGGCGAGCAGCAGCCGGGCGATGGCCCAGCCGGCCAACAGGTGTAGCGGCACCGCCAGGTGCATCGTCAGCCAGGGCATCTTTTCCCCGGCCCAGCTGTAGAGTGCAAAGGCCGCGAACGCCCAGTAAATGATCCACAATACAAAGGGCGTCTGTGGCAGGGAGTCGGCTTTTTGCGGGGTCTCTTCTTGCGGCTCGCCCCGCATCAAGTAGTAAAGCGCCCCCGCGCCGCCGACCAGCAGGGGCAGGAACTCGTACATGGGCATGAGCACCAAATAGTAGTAGAAAGGCTGCCCACCCCTTTTGACCTCCTGCTGCGACAGCCAATAGCCGAGTTGCCCGACCATGCCGGTGGCAAAGCCCTGGCCGTTGGTGAACATGGTGGTGAACAAGGGCACAAAGATGGCGTAATAGATCCCGGCGCAGACCAACCAACGGCGCCAATTCCACCACAAGCCCACCGCTGCCGAGATAGCCAGCATGACCATAAAGACGGCGCCGGAGAACAGGATGCCGGCTTGGCTGTAATCCACCGGGTCTCGGCCGAGCATCTTGATCGGGAAGGGTGTGGCCAGGGGCAAAATCAGCGTGCCCATGACGATGACCAGATCGAATGCCGGCAGCTCGGTAAACGCGCTCAGCGTCCGCCGCCCACCTTGCCACCATTGCCAGGCCAAGAGGCCAGCCAGAAAGGTGCCAAAGATAAAGTAGGTGATAAAGGTTGTCTCTTTGGCCGCGAACCCTAGAGCCACCGCCGCGGCGGTGAGGTATAGATATTTGGCCTTGGGGCGCTCCA
>JACIWY010000124.1 GCA_014360745.1 Chloroflexota bacterium | reverse complement strand
GTGCGCATAAAAGCGACATTGTTGGTTCGTGGCCGCCCCCAGAGGTTGCCGCGTCAACGACCAAATATGGCCGGTCTCGCGGTCTTGGAGATATAGCCACGATCCCCAGTTATCCAATGTAGGATCAGCCCTCCAGCGGGTGATCTGCACATCGCCCCAGCAGCTAAAACCGCCACCACTTGTGCTCAGCAAAACCCCATATCTGCCGTTGGAGAGATAATGAACTTGGGGCGCCTGAGCATTGGGGTCAGGCGTCCATGGCCCAATATCGACCTCGCCTTCGGCTGTAGGCAAAGCGCCGGCAAGCTGCTCCGTTGCTTCCTCAATGGGCGCGGCTGCGGGCACCTGTTCTTGCAACAGCAATTCGACCGTCTGTATCATCGGAATGCGGTGAAAACGTTCTACCAGTGCTTCCTCGGTGAGATAATTGGTCAATGCCACCAAGGACATGCCTTGGTGATGGGCCATGAACGACAGCACACGCGCCTTCTTCTGGCCCGGTGGCAGTCGCGTCTTGGTATAATCGATGGCTTCATAGAATCCATAACTGCCCAGCATTTCCTCCCGTTTGAGGTGCGCCACATTGCGCACCACCTCTTTGGGATTAATGGTCACAGCGAGCAAAGAGGCATACGGCGCCACCACCAAGTCGTCGCCCAGGCCCCGCTTGCGCCCCATTCCTGGCACGCCAAAGCCCCGATACTGATAGTTACGTTCGGCATCAAAGCTGTAATAGCCCGACTCCGAGATCCCCCAAGGAACTCCTTTGCTCCTAGCATACGCTATCTGTCGCAACACGGCAGCCTCGTACGTTTGAGAGAGGAGCATCCCCTCATACCTGCGCATATAAAGGATGGGCATCAGATATTCGAACATCGAGCCATTCCAAGAAAGCAACATGCGCAGACCATCGACGCGTGTTAAAGGCCTACCCAGATGCAGCCAATGGCTCCGTGGCGCCTCGCCCTTGGCGATGGCCACCAAGCTGGCAATGCGCGCCTCCGAGGCCAGCAGATCATAATGCCCTTCGTCGACTCGTTCCTCCGAGACGTGATAACCGAGATAAAAGACCTCTCGCCGACGGTCGAGCAGAAAATCGAAGCGCATCTCGGCCACGAGAGCATTCATCTGCTCGGCCAAGGCGCGAGCATCGTTCAACAGCCCTTGCGCTACCCGCCGGGCGGTTTCCAATTCCTCTGCCAATTGCTCGCCCCATTCCCGAACTTCTTGATGTCCCTCCAAACCGTCGTTCTCTGTGCCCAATGCGACCAACAGCTCGCCCAAGCGTTCTCGCGCCACTGTGCAAATATTGGGCAATTCTTCCAGCAAACATGACTGGGGCAAAACCGCTCTCAACGCCCTCCAGCGAGCGGCTACCTCGCCAGTCTCGCTATCCAACCAGGAGGGCGCTGCCGGCAATAGGAACAACCAGGGTTGGAGAATGCCAACTTCATTCTCCAGCGTGTGCATATGACGATGCACCCGCTCCGCCCAGGTGCGCAGATCGCGCAGCGTCCCCACCCCCAGGTCACGCCCTTGGCTCTCGATCAGCTCTCGCAATCGCTCCTCAACTTGGTGCCAGACATCATCCGCCAGCCGCGCCAGCAATTCCACCCATGCCGAGGGCTCGTCACGCACGGAAACAAGCTCTCGATGCACTTCTTCCAATAGCTCGGCTAACGAACGGACACCGCCCCCGGTGGCCTCGCCGCGAGCCGCCTCTACCACCTCATGAAGCACGCCCAGCGCATCCAAAAGGCCTCGCATTTCCTGCCAACGGAACACGGGCACACGTCCCAGTTCTTCCAACCCTCGCGCTACCACCAGAAGCGAGGCCGCCAGATTGCCACTGTCCACGGTGGAGACATAAAGCGGGGGGAGCGGCTCCAGGGTTTCGGTATTGTACCAATTTAACAAATGCCCCCGATGCCGCCTCATTTGTTGGAGGCTCCCCAGAGTCGAGTCCAGTCGCAGCTCTAGCTCCATGATCCCCATATAGCCCAAATCATAGGCCCCCAATGTGGACATGAGTAACAAGCCAATGTTCGTTGGCGACGTGCGATGAGCGACCAAGCCCCGAGGATCCTCTTGAAAATGATCGGGCGGCAACCAGTTATCCTCAGGGCCGACAAAACGTTCAAAGTAGAGCCATGTGCGCCGCGCCAAACGCCGCAGTTCCTCGATCTCGTTGGCATTCAGCTCTTGGCGCTTTATCCGGCGCGGACGCTCGATCACATAAACGATCTGCGGCGAAAGGCACCATACCAGCAAAAAGGGCGCCGCCACCACCAAGCTCAAAGGCCTTAAAATAGCGATCAGCACCGCGATCCCAAGGCTCAGGAACAAGGCACCCTTCATCTGCCCCCAGAGCACGGCAACTTGCCGCTCTCCCCCAAACAGGCGCACGGTGTGCGCAGCCGTCGTCCATTGCAGCAACTTGCGCCGTGTGATATACAAGCGGATCAGGGTACTGATTATGGCATCGGTCATCAGCAATGCTTCGTAGGGTATCAGCACAATGAATAACAGAGTGCGCAACGCTTGGCGTACCGCTCTGCCCAAGCCAGCGCGGCCCAGCGCGTGTTGTACCAATCCCTCTAGCAAGGCCCATAACGTCGGCAAACCCCAAAGAGCCAGAGAGGCCAATGTCCAAAAAAGGGGCGACCCAGGAAGCCATAACCAGCCCACAACCAACAACAAGAGCATCATCGGTTGGTGGAGGCTGCGACGCAGATTGTCTAGGATTTTCCAACGATCGAGCGCCGAGAGGTCGTTCGGCCTCTTGCCTCCCTCTCGAGAAGGCACCCGCCTTCCCAGCCAGGGCAAAAGCTGCCAATCCCCTCGCACCCAGCGATGAAGACGATGGGCATAGGCCAGATAATTGGGCGGGTAATCTTCATACAGCAGAACGTCGGTCACCAGCCCCGCGCGCCCATGGATTCCTTCAAACAGGTCATGACTGAGCAACGCGTTCTCCGGCACGCGCCCCTCCAAGCTGCGGGTAAAGGCCGCGACATCGTAAATCCCCTTGCCGACAAAAATCCCCTCGCCGAACAGATCTTGATAGGGGTCCGACACCGCACGGGTATAGAGATCGATACCTATATCCCCGGAGAACACATCGGTGAACAGCGAACGACTGGCCGTCGTCGGCTTGATCTCGGCGCGCGGCTGTAACACCGTATAGCCGGCGATAACTCGTCGACCATCCGGCGAAAACACGGCGCGATTCAAGGGATGGGCCAACGCACCGATGAGCCGCGACGCCGTATCTCTAGGCAACACCGTATCTGCGTCTAGCGTGATAACGTAGCGAACTTGAGATAAAAAACTCAGATCGCCGATTTGGATCGCAAAGCTCGTATCCCCTTGACCAAGCAACAGCTTGTTGAATTCTTCCAGCTTGCCCCTTTTGCGCTCCCAACCCATCCAAACGTTCTCCGCCGGGTTCCACAACCGTTTGCGGTGAAATAGATAGAAGGGATTCGCGCCCTCACGCGGATAGCGCTCGTTGAGTGCCCTGATACCCGACACCGCCCGCTCGATCAGCACCTCATCTCCCGGCATCGTCTCCTGGGGCGCATCGGGGAAATCGGTCAAGAGCGCATAACCGAGGTTCGCATCCCGGCTGCTGAGATAGTGTAATTCGATCTGTTGCAACAGCTCATCCACATCTCTCTCGTCCCCCAATAAACCAGGGATAACGACCATGGTGCGGAACTCGGCCGGCACGCCTTCGCTCAAATCGAGCTTGGGCAATACTCGCGGAGGCAATACTCGCGTAACAACCACATTGACCAGATTCACCGCCAGGCCCAGAGCGGGCACAGCCGCCAACAAGGCCAACACCAAGAGCTGACCGATCGAGCTTTGCCAAGATTGGGCAGAGAACAGCAAGGCAACGAGCACCAAGGCGGCCACCATGCCGATACTACCCAAATAAAGCGCCAGGCGATGCCTTCCTAACAGGCGCACAAACCTTTGGAAAGGCGCAAGGCGATAGCGGATCACACCTTCCAGTTTGGCCCGCCCCTCATCAACGAGATAATAGCCCACATGCCTTTGGCGCGTGGGCCCTGCTGACGACGATCCATGGGCCTTGGCCAGTTCGATGGCCGCCTGGGCTACCTGAAGTTCCTCGGCCTCGCTCCGCAATGCCAATTCCTCGATCACTTTGCGATAGCGATCGCGCGAGTCGAACTCCATCCTGGCGTATGAACCATCGGGGTCCTCACATAGAACTTCTTCCACCAGGCTGACCGCGTCAAAGAAAGCATCCCAATCGAGCGTGGCCAACTGGTGCAAGCTGGGCACATACCGCGAGATCATCTGCTCCGCCAGTAGATCCGAAGGGACGGTGCCCGGTATCGCCTCCACGCCCGACGCACGTTCTCCACCCGGGTCGACGCTGGCGGCCAACAACTCTAAAAGAGCGACCCTCAACATCGTCGGCAGAGCCCAAATCTCGCCCATGGTCAACGGCTGCTCGGCCTGATACGCTCGCAACAGTTCGCGCAGAATCTGGTCGCTCAAACGGCCCCCGGTATAGGCCACTATCTCGCGCGCCAGCGCATAGACACGAGGATGGCCGGAAAACTCCCCCTCCGCCAGCTTGGGCAGCCGTTTGTAATATCCCTCCGGCAAGTCCTCGCGCACCAACCGAAAAGCTTGTAAAATCACATAATAGTTGTCCAAAAGCCATTCGCCGGCAACGGACAGGGCGCCGCCCTCATCGGCTTGCTGCTGAAACCGCTCATGAGCGCGAGCCAACCGCTCGCGACACGACTCCAGGCGCGCCAGCGGCGATGGCGCCGCGCTTACCTCGCGGGATACACGGTGTGTCCTGGCCCACCGGACGGCGATACGTGCGCTTTCATGGAGCTGTTCCTCATGGATATGCTGCGTTCGCCCTTCCTCGTCACGCATAAGCTAATGTCCTTTTCTCTCCTTTGAAGCTAACTCTGCCTCGCTCGGCTCAATTTCACCAGGTGTCAAATCTTGGATGATCAACAACGCCGTGGCTCCATAGAAAATAAGATTAAGAGCCACGCTGCCATAGGGCCAGCTTCTTTCGACCGTATGGCCATGTGCGCTGAGCACTACCAGGTCGACATCACGCTCGTCAATGATCCTGTGCAATTCGCAGGATGCACTGTCGGCCACGCGCAAAATAGTCTCCGTACAGGGGCGACAACGCGCCATGACATCTCGAAGATAAACACGCGCCTCTTGTTCGTTGAGCTCTGTCAAACGATTGATCAACCCCTGTTCCTCGAGCGTCAAGGGCACGCGCCGGGGCACCACCGGACGCGCGACGATGTGGGTCACATAGAGATCGGCATTATATGCCTCGGATAATGTAATGGCCGGCGCCAGCGCACACTCGGCCCGTTGTGAACCATCCAGAGGCACCAAGAGTCGCCGATAGGTGAGCCCCTCCAGGGTCTCATGCTCGCTTCCATAAGCGCGCACCACAAAAATCGGCACCAGCGCTCTGAGCACCACCTTTTGCACGACGCTGCTGATGCCCCATTCGCTCAACCCACTTCGTCCGTGGCTGCTCAATATCACCAAATCGACACCCTGCTCTCGGACAAAATCGACGATACGCTTGGCGGGTTGACCCTCCAGCACCACCCGATCCGCCTTGATACCAACTTCGGCCAATTGTCCTGTTACACCGTCCAAGTAGGCCTCGGCCTCGGTGCGCAGCATCTGCCAGTCAAGCAGATCGATAGCACGGGTCGTCGATATGCTTTCTACAGGTTCGACCACCCGCACCAAGCTGATACGCGGCGAAAAAACCTTGCCCAGCGCGACCACATGGGGCAACACACACTCTGCCAGAGAAGAACCATCCAGCGGCACCAACATATGCTCAATCATCGTTCACGTCCTTTCTAACCACGATATCCGGGGCGCCGATGTAGCGAATAAACCAATCGCCGGCAAGCTCCGCCACGCGCTCCAGAGCACCAGGCTCCTCAAAGAGATGCGTTGCCCCCTCGACGATGCTCAGAGTACACGTCACACGCATCTGGGCTTTGGCCTGGCGATTCAACTCTAACACCTGATAGTCTCGCCCGCCGACGATGAGCAGCGTGGGGGCTCGCACTTGGGGCAAAGCCGCACTGGCCAGATCCGGTCGCCCCCCTCGTGATACAATCGCCGAAACGATTTCCGGGCGTTGTGCGGCGGCTATCAACGCCGCCGCCGCACCAGTGCTGGCTCCGAAATAACCGATCTTGAGCCCCTTTGCCTCCGGCTGCTCCAAAACCCAATCCGTCGTGTGCACTAACCGTTCGGTAAGCAAGCCGATATCAAAGCGCAAATTGCGCGTCAGGCGATCGATCCGATCCTCTTCCGCAGTCAGGAGATCAAAGAGCAATGTTGAGAAGCCCCGTTCGTGGAGTCTTTGGGCGACGAACCGATTGCGCGGGCTATGGCGACTGCTCCCGCTCCCATGGGCAAAAAGGATCAGCCCTTTTGCCCCTTCAACGAGGCTCAATATCCCTTCCAATGCGGCCTCGCCGGCCTGCACCAGCACGAATTGCTCCTTAACGCGCACAAGTCCCCTCCTGGCCGTCAGTCGAGGTCGGCCTTCTCGCCTTTTCGAGGTACTCTCTCACCTCTTGATCGGTCATCTGATCAAAACGTTCATACGATGCACCCACCGCATAAAAGGGCACCGGCATAGCGGCGCACACTATTTGGTCGGCGATGCTCTCGAATTCGCGACAGACATCGGGCGAGGCGGTGGGCACGGCGACAACGATCTTTTGGGGCCCCTGTTGTCGTAGAGCCTGAACGGCCGCCCGCATCGTGGCACCGGTAGCCAGGCCGTCATCCACCAGGATAACGATGCGCCCTTTGACATCGACTGGTGAGCGGTCTCCGCGATACATCCTCTCCCGCCGCTCCAACTCCTGAAGCTCGCGCCGGGTCACCGCTTCGATGGTGGCCTCTGAGATGTGCAACACGCGCAGCACATCGGGGTTTAATACCCGCACACCTCCCGTAGCAATGGCGCCCATGGCCAACTCGGGTTGCCCCGGCGTCCCCAGCTTGCGCACCACAAACACATCCAGCGGCGCAGAAAGAGCCCGAGCCACCTCATAGCCCACGGGCACGCCACCTCTCGGCAAGGCCAACACCAAAACGTCCTGACGGCCCGCATATTCCTGCAGATGTTCGGCCAATCGGCGGCCGGCATCCAAGCGATCGCGATAGATAGCCATCTCCTCACCCCCTCATCAACCCCTCAAGCCCACCGCCCTTCCCTCCGGTGTCATTATACAAAATCACGGCGATACTTGGCGATCAGTTCCTGTTTCAAATCCCATAGCGTTTGCGTTAACGAGACATGATAAATATGAGGATTGATCAACCGCTTGACCCCCTCGTCAAGACGTTCGAGATCGCGGTCGCGCACGGCGCGCATCTCCTCGATGGAGGGCAGGTCATAGACCAGCTTGCCTTCATCGAGCACATCGACAAGGAGCTCCTCCACAGCCGTGATCTCGTCGCGAGCCAAGACACGCCACTCGGTGGCCTCAATCGGATGGCGCAGCATGATCTCCTCCGCTTCCAGGGGCTCTTCGTCATAAAGGCCGAGAAGATCGGCCGTGGCGTATCCTCTTTTATCATACAAGCGCCACACCTTTTTGTGTCCTGGATTCGGCGTTTTGGCCGGCGTCTCGGACATTTTGATAGCCGGCACCCATTCGCCATCCTTTTGCACTGCCACCAGCTTGTAGACACCATCCAACGCGGCATCGCCCGCGGAGGTGATCAAGCGCGTGCCGACCCCATACACCAGGCGGTTGATGATATGTTCGGCATCCAAGCCTTGCAGTGCCGCTTCCCGGTGGATTTGTTGCAGAACTTGGAGGATAACTAACTCATCGAGTTGGTTGGAGAGAACGATGACGGTATCGGGGAACCCGGCTGCATCCAGCATTTTAGCCGCTTCGACCGCCAGATGGGCTAAATCCCCTGAGTCCAGCCGGATGCCAACGGGCTTGTGCCCCTTGCACCGCAGCCGCTCAAACACACGAATGGCATTCGGGACGCCACTTTCTAAGGTATTGACCGTATCCACCAATAATAGACAGTCGTCGGGGTACACATCGGCATAAGCCTGAAAAGCATCCAACTCGCTTGCACCCAAGGCCATAAAAGCCTGTACCATACTATGTGCATGCGTACCCTTGGGGGAAAAGCCCAAAGCATAAGAAAGTCCTGTGTTCGAACTGAAATCGGCGCCACCGATAAGCGCCGCGCGCGCACCGGCATTGCCTGCCCGCTCTTGGGCACGTCGCAATCCGAACTCCAGCAGCAACGCGCCCCGCCCTGTGGATGTCGCCGCTGCGCGTACCCGTGCTGCCTTGGTCGCCACCAAAATGGGGTAGTTGAGCGCGTTGAGCAGCGGTGTTTCTAGAATCTGCGCCATGGCCATCGGCCCGCGCACCACAGTAAGTGGCACATTGGGATGCACCACCCTGCCCTCAGGGATGGCCTGCAACGAGATGCCCTCAAAGGAACCGTTTTTGCGCAGCCAGGCAATGAAATCGTCGCCAAAAAGGCGTCCACCTGTCCTGCTTTTTTCCCCTCGGAGGCATTCGAGCTCCTCCTCGTGGAAACGCGCCCTTTTCATCCAATCCAACAGCCATTCCAGGCCGGCATTGATGCAGTAGCCTGCCTGATGGCTGCCATAGTTCGGATAGGTGCGGAAAAAATGATCAAACTGGGCGGGGCGCTCCTGCAAGCCGGTGCGGAAGTAGAGCTGGGCCATGGTCAGCTGATACATATCTGTAAAAAGGATGCCCTCGGCCAGCTTTTGTTGCTCTGGGTTCATCGCATCCGCGCCTTTCCATTTTTTAGGTCGTCTTGGGAATGATCTCTCCGCTATCGTGATCGGGTTTGGCATAGCCGGCAATATAGCCTGCACGCCCTAACAAACCCTCCGTCCAGTCATCGTGCTCGACCCCCAGGTCGTTCACCA
>JACIWY010000123.1 GCA_014360745.1 Chloroflexota bacterium | reverse complement strand
TGCCTTTCCGTGATCTGGTTGCGGCGCAGTATCGCTTCTTGCGCCCTCTGCTGGCACGGCTTGCAGAGAAGCGCCTGCGCAAGATGGCGGTCTTGGCGATCTTAACTGGACGCCGATGGCCCTTATCTCCTCCTCGCCGGCATCAGCGCCGTGTTCATCGCCGCGGCAACCCTCGCTTTCGTCCAACACCATCCGTTCCCAAGACGAGGTTCGACTTGTGGGTAATCACCAGGATTGTGTATATTGCAACCACTGCCTGCCCTGTCCCGCCGGGATCGACATCGGCGCCATGATGCGCCTCTTCGATCAAGCGCGTATCGCCATGAGGCCGGAACTGCGCGCGGCCTACGCCGCCTTGGATGCCAACGCCCAAGACTGTCTGGCCTGCGGTGAGTGCAAAGAGCGTCGCCCCTTCGGCATGCCCACCGTCGAATGCATGGCCGAGGCAACGGGAATCTTGGCGGAATGACGGTTTGACCGCCGCCCCTTAACGCACTTCGTCCAGGTCCACCTCTCGCCACTCTTGGCCGCTGACGAGCGCCGCCTGCATAAAGGCCATGATCTCCAGCGTCTCTTCGGGATCCACGGGAGGTGGGCCACCGCGGAAAAAGGCCATAATTTCGCGCAAGAGCGGAGCATAGAGGGGCACGTCTCGCGAACGCAACGCTTGGGCCACCCGGCCTGCGCCGAATACGGTCGCCCCGTACTCGTGGGCGCCACGGCGCGTCCCGCGCAGAGTGCCCAATCGCCCGTCCGCCCATATGCCGACGACCACATCGGCGCCGGCCTTGGAATAACAGCGTACCCGTTGGCACCCTTGCCCCATAAAAGTGTACAAAATCTCACAACCATGGACGCCATACCAGAACAGGCCTGGGTTGGTGGGCTCGAGCGTGGCCGGGCTAAAAGCGTCGCAGCCTAACACGGCGCCCAGTTCGGGGTCGTTTTTGATGGCCACCATATTGGCGTCAAAGCGCAACGAAGACGACGAAAAGACGGGACAGTCGACCTCGCGGGCCAAGCGATAGATCTCGGCCGCCTCGTCATAACTGGCAGCCAGGGGCTTGTCGATGTACAGCGGCTTCCGGGCGGCGATAACCGGCCGGGCCTCCTCCAGATGGCGACGGCCATCGACGCTTTCCAGCAACACGGCGTCGCAGCGCGCCACCACCTCTTCTACCGAATCGACCAGCTCCACCCTCCATGTGTTCACCATCTCTTGCTTGAATTCCTCGACCCGCGTATAGCTGGATTCGACATCCGGGCTAAAGCTGGGGTACCCGCAAACGACCTTGGCCCCCGGAACGTAATAGGGATCGCGAGGATCGTTGAGCAGCTTGGTAAACGCCGGAACGTGGGAGGTATCAAAACCTATGATACCAATGCGTAATTCGTCACCCATCTTGCCTCCTTATGGCACAGACCCTGAAACGGCCAACTCTTTTAATTCTACTCCGCCGGCGTGGGCTGTCTATCGTGGTAAAAATCCTCCATCCGGAACATCCTATATCCCCCGAATGGAGGATGTGCCTTTTCTCTTACCATGGTATGATACATCTGGATAGAACAAGGCATCGGCCAAGGGTTCGCTTGAGCCTATCCGATCACCAGCACACGAACGGGCAGCGCAGCCGCGCAGAAGGGGTTCTGGGCGGCTGTTTCCATCTCTGAATTGAGGCAAGATGGCACTTTCGTTAGCAACGCCAACCTTCTGGGTTGAGCGCGATCCTTCGCGCTGTATTTCCTGTCAGGTATGTGTGCGGCAGTGCGCCAATGACGTGCACTATTATGACGCCGAGGAGGATCTAGTCCGCTCCGAAGATCGCCACTGCGTCGGTTGTCACCGCTGCGTCACCTTGTGCCCCACCCATGCCCTCAACGTGCGCGAGGCGCCGCTCGATTTCCGGCCCCATGCCAACTGGACGGCCTACCATCTGCGCAACATCTACAAACAGGCCGAGACGGGCGGCATGTTGCTCACCGGTATGGGCTGTGATCAACCCTTCCGCATCTATTGGGACCACATGGTGCTCAACGCTTCGCAGGTGACCAACCCGTCCATCGACCCAATGCGCGAGCCGATGGAGCTCAAAACCTATTTGGGGGCCAAACCCGAGGCCCTGGAATTCGAGCCGAATGGTGATGGCGAGATCGACCTCAAAACCACGCTCAGCCCACAGCTTGAGCTCGAAATCCCCATCATGTTCTCGGCCATGTCTTACGGGTCGATCAGCTTTAACGCCTGCCTCTCTCTGGCCAGAGCAGCCAGGGCAGCGGGCACATTTTACAACACGGGCGAGGGCGGCCTGCATCCGGCGTTGTACGAATATGGCCCCAACACCATTGCCCAGGTGGCTTCGGGGCGCTTTGGCGTACACCTGGACTATCTCAACACGGCCGCCGCTTTAGAGATCAAGATCGGCCAGGGGGCCAAGCCCGGCATCGGTGGTCATCTGCCCGGCGAGAAAGTGACCTTTGACATCTCGCGCACGCGCATGATCCCCGAAGGCACCGATGCTATTTCGCCGGCGCCACACCACGACATCTATTCCATCGAAGACCTGCGCCAGCTCATCTATGCGCTCAAAGAGGCCACCCATTATCAAAAACCGGTCTCGGTCAAGGTGGCCGCGGTGCACAATATCGCCCCCATCGCTAGTGGCATCGTCCGCGCGGGGGCCGACATCGTGGCCATCGACGGCCTGCGAGGAGGCACTGGTGCGGCGCCGACCCAGATCCGCAACAACGTCGGCATCCCCATCGAGCTGGCCCTGGCGGCAGTGGACGAGCGTCTGCGCCAGGAGGGCATCCGCCATCAAGCCTCGATCGTCGTGGGCGGCAGCGTGCGCAACAGTGCCGATGTCGTCAAAGCCATCGCCTTGGGCGCCGACGCGGTCTATATCGCCACTGCCGCCCTGGTGGCCATGGGCTGCCATCTGTGTCAAAGCTGCTACACCGGCAAGTGCAATTGGGGCATTGCCACCCAGGATCCCTACCTGACCAAGCGACTCAACCCCAACATCGGCGAGAGGCGGCTGGTGAATCTGCTGCGCGCCTGGTCGCTAGAGATCAAGGAAATGATGGGTGGTATGGGGGTCAACGCGGTGGAAAGCCTGCGCGGCAATCGTGACCATCTGCGCGGCGTGGGCCTCAATGACGTAGAATTGGAGGCCCTGGGCATCAAGGCTGCCGGCCGCTGAGGCCACCAGATGTCGGGTTGGCAGCCCAATACAAGCCTTGGGCTCTAGGCTGGAGAAAAAGACGTGAAACGTATCGTCATCCATGAGGAATACTGCATCGGCTGTGGGCTGTGCGAGGTGCATTGCCTGGTTCAACACTCGACGTCGCGCGATATCATCAAGGCGTTCAAAGTCGAGCGCGACCGAGTTCTGCCGAGAGTGACGCTCGAAGAGAGCGGCCCGGTATCCTTTGCCCTCCAGTGTCGCCAATGCCAGGAGCCGGCCTGCTTGGAGGCCTGCATCTCGGGCGCCATGCACCGCGACAAAGAGACCGGCGCCGTCGTCTGCGACGAGAACCGCTGTGTGGGTTGTTGGATGTGCATTATGGTCTGCCCGGCGGGGGCTATCCAGCAGAACCTGACCGGCCACGGCATCGCCTCCAAATGCGACCTCTGTTACGGCTCCGAGCGCCCGGCCTGTGTGGCTAATTGCCCGAACGAAGCGTTGACCTACGAAGAGGTCGGTTAGCAAGGAGCGAACTCATGCGCACACTCATCATCGGGAATTCGGCCTCGGCCGTCGGCGCCATTGAATCAATGCGCCAACATGATCAAACTGCCGAGATTCTCCTGATCACGGCAGAACCCAGCTTGATCTATTCGCGTCCGCTCTTGTCTCACTATCTGAGCGGCGAGATCGATGAAGCACGGTTGGCATATCGCCATGCCGATTTCTATACCCAGCACGGCGTCAACGCGGTGCTCAATAGCGAGGTGGTGGCCATCGAACCCCAAGCGCACCGAGTGCGCACCGCCCTGGGCGAAACATATGCCTATGATAAGCTGTTGATCTGCACCGGCGGTATGCCTATCGTCCCCCCTGTGCCGGGGATCGATACTCCCGGCGTGTTCACCTTCACCAGGCTGGCCGATGTCAGGGGCATCCTCGAATATATGCAGAGCCGGCCGGTTCGCGATGTGGTCGTCGTGGGTGGGGGCATGATCGGTATCAAAGCCACCGACGCTCTCGTGGCGTGCGGTTTACATGTCACCATGGTCGAGTTGGCCCCGCGCATCCTCAGCGCCAGCTTTGATGAGATCGCCTCGAACATGGTGGCCAATATCTTTCGTCAGGGCGGCGTCGACGTCTATACAGAGAACACGGTGACCAAGGTGCTCAGCGAGCAAGGGCACGTTGCCTCGGTGGAGCTCAAAGACGGCCGCGTCTTGCCCTGTGACTTGCTCATCTTGGGCATCGGGGTGCGCCCCAATGTACGCATTGCCCAGGAGGCCGGCATCCAAGTGAACCGTGGCATTGTGGTAGACGAGTATATGCGCACTTCTGAACCTGACATTTATGCCGCTGGCGACGTAGCTGAGGCCTATGACTTGGTAGTGGACATGAATCGCACCGTGGCCATTTGGCCCAACGCCTACCGCCAGGGGGCTATCGGCGGCGCTCATATCGTCGGTGTCGCGCGCGCCGACCGCGGCGGCGTGGCCATGAACACGATCGAAGCCCTGGGCGTGCCGGCGATGACCATCGGCAACGCCAACGCCACAGAAAAAGAGGGCTATGAGGTGCTCAGCGAGTTGAACGAGCGCGAGCTTACCTATCGCCGCCTGGTCGTCAAAGACAATCTCCTCGTCGGCGTCATCCTGGTGCGCAATATCAATCGGGCGGGCATCTACACCGGCCTGATCCGCAACAAAATTCCTTTAGGAGATACGCGCAAGAGCTTGTTGCACGAACGCTTGAGCCTTCTCTCGCTGCCTGACAACTATCGCAAACACGTCGTCACCGGTATGGGCATCGAGGTGTAGGACATAAGGCGCCTGGCACTTGCCCGTTTACAGGCCGGCGCCGTCCACCCAGAAAGAGGACAACGACTATGGCATGGGCCACACAAGAAAATCGTTACGGCGACGACAAGGTCTATGACGCTTGCGGCCTATTCGGTTTCATTGACACCACGGGTACATTGCATGGGGGCGATATCGCCATCACCGCTCTGACCAATATGAAAGAGCGGGGCAACGGCCTGGGTGCCGGTTATGCAGCCTATGGCCTCTACCCAGAGTTCGCCGACCACTATTGCTTCCATGTCATGTGCCGCGACTCGGCGTCGCGCACCGAGCTGGACGATTATTTGCGGCGCCACTTTGCCGTCGTCCACGACGAACCGATCCCCAGCCGCGCGGTCAAGGGCATCCTTGACGCGCCAGTGGTATGGCGTTACTTTCTCTTTCCCCAAAGTTCACACATGGCCGGCCGCGACGAAGAGGATTATATCGTCCACGAGGTGATGCGCATCAACTCCGCCCTCGAAGGCGCCTTTGTCTTTTCCAGCGGCAAGAACATGGGCATCTTTAAGGGGGTAGGGCATCCCGAACAAATTGCCGAGTTCTATCGCATCCACGAATACACGGCCTATTTGTGGACCACCCACACCCGTTTCCCCACTAACACGCCCGGTTGGTGGGGCGGCGCCCATCCCTTCGGCCTTTTAGATTGGTCGGTAGTGCATAACGGCGAGATCTCTTCTTACGGCATAAACCGACGCTATCTGGAGATGCACGGCTATCTGTGCACCATGCAGACCGATACCGAAGTGATTGCCTACGCCTCCGATCTGATTATGCGCCGCCACAAGCTGCCACCGGAGATGGCCGCGCTGGTCTTTGCCGGCCCGCTCTGGGACGAAATAGCCGGGATGCCGGAGAAAAAGCAACGCCTGTTGCGCGCTATTCGCCAAACGTATGGCTCGTTGCTGCTCAACGGCCCGTTTACCGTTATCATCGCCCGCAGCGGCGAGATGATCGGTCTGGGCGATCGCATCCGCTTGCGCCCGCTGACTGCCGGCATCAAGGGCAATATTCTGTATGTCTCGTCAGAGTTGGCCGCCATTCACCTTGTGGAGCCCGACATCGAGTACACATGGACACCCCTAGGTGGCGAGGCCGTCATCGGCCGGCTCGGCGAACAGCCCGTTGCACCAGCCAAGATCCGCCCAACGATCAAACAGTCCCTGGTGGTGCCGGGCCTCGGTGCGCTGGGAGAATTGGCCGAGGAGGTGGATTATGTCTGAAAAGGCGCGCCCTTGGCCAAGGCCAACTCCTGGGCCACTTGCAGCTCTCGTCGAAAAGAGTCCGTCGGCCTGTGTCACCCTTGATGTACAAGGCATGCCCTATCGTGAGGTAAACCATCGCCTCTGGGAGCTGGCGGAAAGCGGCATCGAGACGATCGTGTTGCGCGGCGTTAACGGGCAACGATATCTGGGCACCAACCTGCGCAAGCGGGTTCGCGTCCTCATAGATGGCGTACCGGGCAATGACCTGGGCGCTTTTATGGATGGCCCGCGCATTGAGGTATTCAACAACGCCCAAGATGGTTGCGGCAACACGATGAACAACGGCACTATCATCATTCATGGCTCGGCCGGGGATATCCTGGGGCACTCGATGCGCGGCGGCAAAATATTCGTGCGCGACAACGTCGGTTATCGCGTCGGCATCCATATGAAAGAATACGGCGATACCCGGCCGGTCATCGTCATCGGCGGCACGGCGCAGCACTTCTTGGGCGAATACATGGCCGGTGGCATCCTGGTGGTGCTGGGCGCCAATCTTGAACCGGGCGAGATGCATCCCTCTCATTATGTGGGCACCGGCATGCACGGTGGGGTCATCTATATCCGCGGCCCGGTGAAACGGTCGCTCTTGGGCAAAGAGATCGGCATCCGCCATCCGGAAGAGGTTGACATGACCTTATTGAGCAATCTGGTGGGTGAGTATGCCGCCCATTTTCATACGGATGCCGATGATCTTTTGGCCCCCCCTGTGGGCTCGGAGTGGATCAAACTCTTACCTCTGACCAAGCGGCCGTATGGGCGATTGTACGCATATTAGAGGACAAGGGTTGCAGGCCAAAGGCGGGTCCGAGAGCCTCCTTCCCCACCGGCTCAACAGCACATCCCATAGATCCCTCAAGTGAGGTCCCAAGGCGACGAACTCGATCAACGAGAAAGGCCGCCTTTGCCCGATGCAATGGCTGCTTAATCGGGGGGTGAGGCTCTGCCTCGCTTCCACTCCGATTCGGCGCTTACCATACCATGCTCCCTATATTTGCAGAGAGGACAAGCGTCCGGCTATAATCCGATGACAAGTATCGCCAGGAGCTATTGGCCAATAATGGCAAGTGTTCTCGACGATATGCGTCCTTACAGCGATTCGAGATAAAATTGGGAGTATGTGTCATGGCCACCCTAGTTGCCTTTGCCAGCCTGCCTTTTGGGTTACGTGGCGGGGTGTATGAAATACAGACTTTTTCTGGCGTCGTGGCCGTTCATGTATCTGAATTGCAATTTAACCCCTTTTTGTCCATATCTCCGCGCCCCGAGCTCGCCCAGTCTATTCCCAAGCGGGGCCAGGGCGAGGGCTTTACCTCTTACACTTGGTATGACCATCCCTTTGTATTGCGCGTCGTATTCGGGCGTCATGTAGCCTCGTTGGGCTCTATCAATTCCTGCGCCACCGTGGTGGAGCCCTTGCCTTCCGAATCCATCCTCGACGACGAACGCGAGCTCGATCGGCGGCGCCAAGCCTTTGGGGAACGGGCATTGGCCGCCTTTAACAACTTGATCGCTGCCGTGCGACGCAAGGCCAAGCTTTATCATGTGTTCGACCTGCGGCGCGACGATATTGACCTGACCGTGCGACGAGAAGACGGCACGATCCTTATCGAGGACCCTCTGCAAACCCAGCTCATTCGCGAAGAGGCGGAACAGGCCGAGACCTTTGACCTATTGCAATACGATGACGCCTGGTACCAAGAGCTGACGGAGATTTTGGCCAACGAGGAGCCGGTGGGGCTGGCCGAAGACCTCTTGATCGAGGCGGAGCGCGCGCTGGCACAGCGCTTCCCCAGACAGGCCATCGCCACCTGTCACACAGCCATCGAGGCGGCCGCCTCGGCTTTGCTTACCCGAGGTATGCTTCGTCAGGGATACCCGGATGATAGGATCGACTTTGTGCTTTCAACGCGCAGCTTGACCTCCAAGCTCGACGTGTTGTTGCGACAACACACCGGCTTTAGCCTGAAGCGCGACCAACGCGATCTGTGGCGGGCTTTTAACCGCCTGAACGATCTACGCAACGATATTGTGCATCGGGGCAAAGAACCAACGACTCAGGATGCCGAGTTCGCTCTCCAAGTAGGCCGCGACTTGTTGCGTTGGCTCCATTTGGTGCGTCGTCGCAATCGCTGAAACGGAGCGCCAAGCAGATACTTATCATCATCCTGATTCTTGGATATAATGACCAAGCGCCGTTCGACGATCTGCGCTTGGCAAGTGTTAGCCAGGCGCGCCGGATCTGCCGCCACCTTTTGTTAGACCAGGGAGGCTTGTTGTGGAAGAGCTGATCGCGCCCCTACGCATCTTGATCGTTGCCCCACGGCCGGGGGCCGTGCGCCCGGTGCCCTCACGGGCCACCATCGAGGCGGTTTATGCAGCCTTCGAAGCACAAGGAGAGCGCGTCGAGGTCGAGTGCCTCTGGCCGCCGCGCGTGGAAACGCTGCAAGCCCGCTTGAGCGATTCCGGCCGCGCGCATATCGACATCGTTTATCTGGATACCACGGTAACCCTCTCCGACGTAGGGCCCGCATTTGTTCTGGAAAGCATTCCGCCGGATGCATGGTCTCTTGGCGGCAATGCGTTGGCCGAGCTCCTCCTGGCGGCAGGCGTGCGCTTGTTGATCTTGCACCCACACGGGCAACGCAACGCCGTGGAGGCGCTGGACCTTTGGGCTGCGGCTCGAGGCGATGCGCGCTTGGGATTCCTCGTGCTGGACGAAAGGCTAGAGCCACACTCTTTGCAGAATCTGTTAACCGGCCTTTTGGCCGTTTGGCTCGCCGGCGATGCC
>JACIWY010000122.1 GCA_014360745.1 Chloroflexota bacterium | reverse complement strand
CTCGGGTATTTGCGTCTCACAGGGAACGCCGGTCTGGCAAAGCCCACAGGTGAGCTGGCTTACGCCGTATTCGTTGCGGTGTAGAGCGCCGAACTCTCGGCCGATGTAAGCGCCGCAGAGGGCCTTGTCATGGCCGGCGGGGGTGATGGCGCCGGCGGGGCAACGAGCCATACAACGACCGCACTTTATCCCCTGATAAAAGAGGCAGTAATCGTAAGGGCCCGAATAGCGCCGTGGCGTCGGCTCTAATGGGAGAGCGGCGACGACGCTGCCGCAGCGATGGGCGATGCCTTTAGAGGTGATCAAACCATCGCTGAGGCCAAAGGTGCCGAGACCGGCGGCATAAGCGATGTGGCGCTCCGACCAGTTGGCCGAAGGTGGGCGCACGGCACCCTCGCGATATACCTTGAACGCCGGTGAGAGCGCCGGCGCGATGACCGGATAGCCTGCCTCGTTCAACAGGCTAACGAGAAAGCACCGTAGGGCGTCGTTAACCTGTTCGCCGTACTCTTTGGTATGGGCCCAGCGTAGCGACGGACTGTGTGCGCGCTCGCGATTGCTATCGCGCGTGGGTTGAACAATAGGCAAGATCCAGGCGATGACCCCTATACCCCCGGCGGGAGGCTCCAGGCCCAGCTCGGCCAAGGCTTCGCGGGGCGTGCGATGAAAAGGGCCGATGATCGTCTTGTAGCGTGCGAACAGGGGGTCGTCTCCATCGGCAAAGCCCACCAGCGGCGTGTCAAAGATCGGGCCGCCGTCGATGTGCTCGAAACGGTTGGTCGGACATGTGGCCACAAAGGCTTGGATCCTTCGTTGCAGCTCGTCTTCCAGACGGTCGTTCCGGGCTCCCTGGCACATAAATAGGCTCTCCTCGTCTATAAAAAGGCCACCATATCCAGGAGCACTACCAAGATTTTCTCGGGCAGAAGCCGAAAATCCCCCTGATCTATGTTTATCTGTATCCTAATACATCACTATTTCCGAGGTGTAGTTGACGTACGGATCGATGCGCTCCTTTACGTGGGGCGCCCGAGGACATAGACCATGGCCCGGCGGCCCAGGACTGCCACAGGGTAGCCGCGTTCGACGCGAAAACGCGGCAGCGGGCGAAGCGCCTCTTTGACCAGCTCCGGCTCGCCGGTGAGCACAACCGCCCGGCCGCGGGCGGTGAGCACGCGGTCCAGCTCGGCCAGGACGGCGCGATAGAGATCGGGCAGCTCGCGAGGATCGCCGATCTTGACGCCGAAGGGCAGGTTGGTGGCCACCTTGTCTATGCTGTGTGCGGCCAGAGGCAGCCGACGCGCGTCCCAGTGAAAAAGCTGGCGAGGTTTGTGTTTCGGGCCGATGTTAGTAATCGCCGCCCGTAGAGCCGCCTCATCCAGTTCACCGCCGATGAGCAGGCGGTGTCTGGCGGTCAGCCCTCGCTCGATGAGGATGGTGCCGACGCCGCATAATGGATCGAGGAAAATGTCATCTGTGGCCGGCTCGGTTAGCCAGACAAGAGCCGCCGCCACCGATGGGCGTAGAGAGGCGGGCAAATGCACCTCCTTGTAATCACGGTGGCGCATCGATTCGTCGGAAAGGCGCAACCCACAGACGAAATCCATGCCGATGACATTGGCCCAGATTTCGACCTCCTCGCCTTCATCGACGCTGCACCAGCGTTTGCGCGTGCCGTGCTCCAGCGCTTTGGCCACCGAGCGGCCCAAGTCAACGCGGCGGTAAGGTTGGCGGGGGCCAGATAGCCGCGGCACGACGCGGAAACGGATCGGGCTACGCGGTCGATGCCCTTTGATATGGCTGTAGATTTCCAGAGCCGGGAGCAGATTCCGGCTGTGTAACAAGATGTTGTAAAGAGTGTCAAGCCCTTCATAGCCCCAGGGCAGCTTGGGCACCCGTTCCAGCAAGAAAAAAACATCCTCGACGGTGCGCAGCCGCAGCAGATCCGTCGGATCCTCTGCATAATCAAAAAAGAGCAATTCATTTTGCAGGCGCACCTCGCGGGTACCCCCGTACTTGGCACCTGGCAGCCGAGCGGCCACTTCGGTCCAGGCAATACCGGCAAAGCCGGGCATCGTTTGAGCGTAATACCCCGCTACAGGTTGTGTCCTGTGTCCTCCGATCGTTTCTGTTCCTCTGCGGCGGCTCATCCTCTTCCCTTTACATCGTCTCCGGCGCGTTCATGCCCATAAGCTTCAAGGTGCGGGCCAGCACCAAACGGCAGGCAGTGACCAGCTTTAGGCGTGCCTGGGTAATAGCCGCGTCGGCGGGATCGGAGCTGACCACGCGGCAATCGCGATAGAAGGCGTGGAAGGCCTGGGCCAGGTCGTAGGCATAATAGGTGAGGTGATGCGGCGCGAGTTGGTTCGCGGCCAGGCGCACCGTCTCGGGCAAGCGCACCATGCGACGGATAAGGGCCAACTCGGCAGGATGGGTAAGCAAGCCGACATCGCCATCCGTCGGTTGCAGCGCGTGGCTCAGACTCTGGCGAACCTCCTCGGCATGGCGCAAGATGGAGCAAATGCGCGCATGGGCGTATTGTACATAATAGACCGGGTTCTCCTCGGACTGCTCTTTGGCCAGGTCGATGTCGAAATCCATCTGACTGTCGGCGGAGCGAGAGAGGAGAAAATAACGCATGGCATCGGGGCCGACCTCTTCCAACACCTCGCGCAAGGTGATAATGTCGCCGGTGCGTTTGGAAAGACGCACCACCTCGCCGCCGCGTTTGAGCGTGACAAGCTGGTAGATGATGATGGTCAATCGCTCGGGGTCAAGGCCTAAGGCGCGCATCATGGCCTTCATGCGCGGCACATGGCCCTGGTGATCGGCGCCCCACACGTCGATCACCCGGTCAAAGCCCCGCTCGACGAATTTGTTATAGTGATAAGCGATATCGGAGGCGAAATAACCCGGCGTGCCGTTCGAGCGGATCACCACCTCGTCCTTGTCACCACCAAGGGCCGTGGCGCGAAACCACACCGCGCCATCTTGGAGATAAAGATGCCCTCCCTCACGCAGGATGGTCATCACCTTTTCGTGCTGGCCGCGCTCATAGAGAGAGCGCTCGGAGAACCAACAATCGTAGCGGATACCCATGAGGGCCAGGTCTTCCCGTGCGCTTTGCACCACGGCTTCGAGGCCCAGCTCGCCGACCGCGCGCACTCCCTCGTCACGAGGCAAGAGCAAGAAACGCGGGCCGTGCTCGGCGGCGATCCGGCGACCCAGCTCGATCATATAAGGGCCGTGATAACCCTCCTCCGGCAAGGCTTCTTCTTGGCCTAACGCCTGAGCATAGCGAGCGTAGAGCGATTCGTAAAAAGCCTGCATCCGGCTGCCGGCATCGTTCACATAATACTCGCGCTGCACCTCGTATCCCGCGGCCTCCAAGACCGAGGCCAGGGCATCTCCCAACACGGCGTTGCGGGCCGAGCCCATATGCAGTGGGCCGGTGGGGTTGGCGCTGACGTATTCGACCTGCACTTTGATGCCGCGCCCGAGGTCGAGGCGGCCGAATGTCTCCCCCTCGCTCAGGATGATCTCCACCTGGCGGGCCAGCCAGCTTTCATCCAGGCGAAAATTGATAAAGCCCGGATGGGCGACCTCGACCTCAGCCAGGAAGGGCAAGGCATCTACATAACGTTCGCGCAGGATCTCAGCCACGGTCTCGGCGATCTTGATCGGCGCCATGCGCGCGTAGCGGGCCAATTGCAGGCAGATGGGGGTGGCCCAATCGCCCATTTCCTCCTGTTTGGGGCGCTCGATTGGAATGGGCTCAGGCAGAACAAAGGAGGGCAGCTTTTCTCGTTGTTGGGCCTTTTTTAGCGCGGCGGCCACGGCTTGGCCCAGCTGGTCATCGACAAAGATCACTTTTTCATCTCCATCCAGTTTTTGCCCACGCCCACCTCGACTTTGAGCGGCACGCTCAGTTCATAGGCATGGCTCATGGTGTCCACGGTCAATTCGCGAGCTTGATCCAACTCTTCCTCGGGCACCTCTAGCACCAGTTCGTCATGCACCTGTAACACCAGAGCGGAGCGCAACCCGAGTTCCTTGAGCTTGCGATGTAGATCGATGGAAGCCAGTTTGATAATGTCGGCGGCGCTGCCCTGAATGGGCATATTCACCGCGGCGCGCTCAGCGGCGCGGCGGATTTGTGGGTTCACTTGGGGCTGAGTCAACTCTGGGAAGTAGCGCCGGCGGCCCATGATCGTCTCCACATAGCCTTTTTCCGTGGCCTGGCGAATGGTGTTTTCGAGGTATTCCTTCACCTGGCGAAAGCGGCGGAAATAATTGGCGATAAACTGCTCGGCTTGGGCGATATCCAAATCGGTGCGCGCCGCCAGGCCGAAGGAGGACATGCCGTACATCAGGCCGAAATTGATCGATTTGGCCAGGCTGCGCTGCTCCGGGGTGACCTCTTGGAGGGGGACGCCAAAGATAGCTGCGGCGGTGGTGGCATGCACATCCTCATCGCGGCTAAAAGCGGCCAGCATCTCGGGATCCTGCGAGACATGGGCCAACACGCGCAACTCTACCTGCGAATAATCGCAACCCAGGAGCACATGGCCTTCGGGGGCGATGAATGCCCTGCGCACCTGGCGGCCCAGCTCTGTGCGCACGGGAATGTTTTGCAAGTTCGGGTCACTGGAGGACAGACGACCGGTGGAGGTGGCCGTTTGGTTAAACGAGGTGTGAATGCGCCCCGTATCGGGGTTGATGAGCTGCCGCAAGGCATCCACATAGGTGCTACGCAGCTTTTCATACTGGCGGTATTCCAGGATTTTGGCAACGATCTCGTGCTCTCCGGCCAGTTCTTCCAGTACATCTTGGGCGGTGGAATAGCCGGTCTTGGTGCGGCGGATCACCTTGAGCCCCAATTCGTCAAAGAGTACCTCGCCGAGCTGCTGGGTAGAAGAGATGTTGAACTCGTGGCCTGCGAGTCGATAGACGTCGGCGGTCAGCTCATCGAGGCGGTCGTTGATCACCTCGGACATGGTGTCCAGGTATTCCACATCGATGACCATGCCGTGCATCTCCATGTCCACCAACACGGGGATAAGGGGCATCTCCATTTCGGCAAAGAGTTTCCATTGATTCCGCGCCTCCAGTTCAGGACGTAACACATCGAGGAGGCGCAAAGTCACATCGGCGTCAGCGCCGGCGTAGGGCGCGGCCTTGGAGACGCGCACCTGCGCCATAGTGATCTGGTTGCGGCCACTGCCGATGAGCTCTTCGATGCCGGTCATTTCTATACCGAGATGTTGCCAAGCTTGTTCTTTGAGGCCTATGCCACGGCCCGAGGGGCTCAATAGCCAAGCGGCGACCAAGGTGTCATGGAGAGGGCCAGCCACCGGCAAGCCGTGGCGGGCCAGGATGATAAGGTCGAACTTGGCATTGTGCATGACCTTGCCGATGCGCTCGTCGGCGAGGAGGGGGCCCAACTTGGCGCGCACGATCTCCAGGTCAAGCTGCGAGCACCCGGCCAGAGCGTCATCATGGCCGATGGGAATATAATAACCGACCCCCGGCTTGGCAGAGAGCGAGATGCCCACCAGCTTGGCCCGCATGGCGTCGGTGCCGGTGGTCTCGGTGTCCAAGGCCAGCAATTTGGTCGGGGCGCGCTCTAAAGCTTCTAAAAGATGGATGATCAAGCGATCCAGTGCCTTGGCCGAATTCACACAGTGGTAATCGCCCAGGCTGGGCGCTTCCTCTTGGGTTAAATCGGCGAAAAGACCGAGCTGCTGGCCGGAGGGAGGAGACCCGCCGGGGATGCGCGTCACCAGGGAGCGAAAGCCCAGCTTGCGCAACAGATCCATCACTTCTTCACGGTTGAAATGGCCCCAGTGGCTTTTTTTCAAGTCGAGGGCAATATCTACATCGCGGACGATGGTCGCCAAGCGTTTGCTCAGGAAGGCCGCGTCGTGGCCCTCCTCCAGAGCACTACGGAAGCGACTCGATTTGATCTCGTTCAAGTGCGCATAGATGCCCTCTAGAGAGCCATATTCTTGCAAGAGGCGGATAGCGGTCTTGTCGCCTATGCCACGCACGCCGGGGATATTGTCCGAGGGATCTCCGACGAGGGCCTTATAGTCGACGAGTTGAGCCGGCTCCAGCCCATAGCGTTCACGCACGGCGTCGAGGTCGTAGAGCATGACGTCGCCAAATGTGCGCCTCGGCATGAGCACTTTGACCTGCTCGGAGACAAGCTGCAGCGTGTCGCCGTCGCCGGTGACGATGATCGTCTCCAAGCCTTGTTCTTCGGCCTGACGTGCCAAGGTGCCCAGCAAATCGTCGGCCTCATAGCCCGGTAGGGCGTAGATGGGGATGCCCAGTTTCTCGGTAAGCTCACGAATGCGCTCGAACTGGATCTGGGCGTCATCGGGCGTTTCGGCGCGATTGGCTTTGTACTCCTGATATTCCTGCTGTCGGAAGCTCGGCCCCGCATCGAAGGTGGCCACGACATAGTCGGGCGCATAGTCGGCGATCGCCTTGAGCAGCATGTTGGCGTAGCCGAAGGTGGCGTTGGTCGGCTCGCCCGAGGGGCTGGTCAAGGGTGGAATGGCGTGATAGGCGCGATAGGCCAGGGCGTGGCCATCGATCAGCATGAGACGTTTGCGCTCGGTCATAGGGTCGAACCTCCTGCAGGGAATTATACCATAAGGAGGGAGGAGGAGGAATTCTATGCTGAGCGTATCGGTAAGACTTGTCCTTCAGCGGCCTACGGAAAGTGGCCCCAGAGGGATCGCCTCTCCCAAGGGGTGTCCCTGGTCATCGATATAAAGGCTCCGGTTGCCGTCGACGAGGCGCTCCAGGCCGACGAGGGCGTAATAGTCACCGGCGGGCAGCTCGGCGGGAACGGCGAGGAGACACCACTGTTTGAGCAGATAACCGGGCTCCCAGTAGCGCTCCGGGAGGCCCGAACCGCTGCATTGAGCTTTGAGGTTGCCCTCAGGGTCGGACAGGTAGGCAAAGATGCGTTGCTCGTTTTCGTACACATCGGAAGGGACGTTGACGAACGTCCAATAGGTAATCAGCGGCGCGGATGTGCCCGGCAAGGCGCGCGGCGGCCAGTCATACCCCACGAGGCGCAAGCCGGAATCCAAAGCCCACAGGCCCCGCACCTGGATGCTCTCTAGCGCTTCATCCACCGTGCGCGCGGCGACGAACTGGAGGTGCGCCGTGCGCTCATCGGGAAAGAGCACTTCGCCCACGCTTTGGCCACCGAGCTGGCGCAGGCTCTCTTCTACAAGGGGCTCCGGGCGGAGGAAGAGGTAGAGGCCGGGCCGGGCCGCCGGCAGGAACATAGCCGGCGCCGTATCGCCGGCCTGGCCTCCGATAGTGCCTCCGCGGAAAAAGATGGCCCTAACACGAGGCGCCAGCAAATAGTTCAACACCATGGGCTGCTCGTCGCGCTCCACGTCCCAGCCCTCGGCATAGACCCAAACCTGATCGGTGGGCGCGGCCAATACCTCGCGACGAACAAGGTTGGCCGTCCGTCGCCAAAAGCGATAGGGGACGCCATACCCGGCGGTGACATCGTTGTGGCCCACGTAGCCGACCAGATAGGTGACCTCGTACCCGCCCCAGGCTACCAGGGCAAAGCAAAAGAGCAACGTCAGCAGGCGCAGAAACGGCCCCCACCATCGACGAGCTATGATCGATCGCTCCAGCAGACGCAAAAGGCGGTCCAACGTGATGCCCAAGGCCAAAAAGCCGGCCGGGTAGATGCTGGCCAAGCTCTCAGGTGTAGGGCCGGCTTGGTCGAAAGTGGTGGCGAAAAGAAAAGGGGCCAATAGGGGCAGCCAGAGCCAGATGGCCAAGACCACATATTTGTAGCTGTCCTGACGTTCGCGCCAGCGGGCCCAGGCCAACAAGGCCAAGGCGCTGACCGTTGGGATGGCCAGCACAAAGAGCCAACCCTGTAGCCGACTGAGCCAGAAAAAGGCCCCTTGGCCTAGCCCGAAAGGCTCGCTTGCCGGGCGCATAAGCCCCTCTAGACCCTGGCCGGAATGCGCCCATAGGGCGGCGCGGAGGTTGGCGACGTGCAATTCTAACAGACGTGCATTATGGGCCATCTCAGTCAGGATCAGGCGTAGGTCGGCGAAGCGGCGTAGGTTTTCATAATAGAGGTAGGGCAGGAAAAGGACGCCCCCCATCGAGATGCCAACCATTACCTCTAGCCAGCGCACGCGCCGGGGGTAAAGCAGAATGAGCGCGCCGAACAACACTAGCAGCGGAATCGCGGCAAAGCTCAGATAAAGCAAAAGTGCCAGGAGCACGCAAGAGGCCACCCAACCCCACGGCTTGTGTTCTACCAAGGCGATAAAGAGAGCGTGCAACCAAAAGATGCCGATAGGCAGAAACAACGCCATAGGGGCAATGTTGCGGGCTGCTAACACCGACCAAGGCGCTACGCTGAGCAAGCCGGCGGACAAAGCAGCCACGCGCAACCCATAATGGCGGCGGGCCAAGCTGTAGAGATCGACGATGGCCGCGACGTTGAGCAAGGCGAGAAAAGTAGCGGCGATGCGTGGGTCGCGGCCGAACAGCAAGGGCAGCGTCAGCACGTAAGCCATTAGCGGAGGCTGTACAGCGCCCGCCGTATTTGAGCTCCCGGCCAAGGGGAAGCGCAATGCCGCGACGATCTGAAGCGCGGCGTCCAGCTGCTCGACTTGAAGGCGCCCGAAGGGGATCAGATCTAGATAGGACACCCGTAGGAGCAAAGCCGCCAGCACAATGGCTGCAAAGAGTTGATGTTCCGGGTCGCGGAAATAATCCTCGACCTGACGTCGCAGGCGACGCCAACGGGCGACCAGCTCCAGCAGGCTGGGCGCGACAAGCATGCGCTCAAGCCGTCTACGCAGCGATTGCACAAGGTCTTGGATACGTTGTTGCATAGCCTCCCAAGCCGCCCGGTCGATCAGGCGTTGACGGCATCGAGCATGGCCACGATGTTCTCCGGCGGGACGTCGGCCATGACGTTATGAATCTGCTGAAAGACAAACCCCCCGCCCGGCGCCAAGATGGCCACGCGATGGCGTACATCTTCGGCCACTTCGGCAGGCGTGCCGCGCGGCAGCACATCGCGGGTATTACATCCCCCACCCCAGAGACAGAGCGCCGCGCCGAACTCACGTTTGAGCCGTTCGGGCTCCATATCG
>JACIWY010000121.1 GCA_014360745.1 Chloroflexota bacterium | reverse complement strand
CGGGCCCCATCTTCACCTTGCAAGAGCGCCTTGGCATCGCCTTTGTGACCGATGTGACTCTGCCGGGCGGCGGCGTCGAAAGGCAATCCATCTCGCAATACCACGTGGCACCGCTCGGCGTCGGCTGGTATTCCGACTGGTCCTATAACGCCGACCCGGATCAGCCCGCCGATACCACCCTGGAGTATGTGCAACTCATCCGCGTCGGCGACACCAGGTGGCCGCCGAACTGGGCCGAGGTGCAAGCTGCGGCCGTGCAGCGCCCCGGCAGCGTCTGGATGATCGGCAACGAGCCCGAATGCCCTAACCAAGACGCCGTGACCCCCGCCGTATACGCGCAGCGGTATCATGAGGCCTATACCCGCATCACCGGCTGGGATCACACCGCCGAGATCGCCATCGGCGCCATCGTCGAGCCGACTCCCCTGCGCCTGCGTTGGCTGGAAAAGGTCTTGCAAGCCTACCAGGACGCCTATGGCAGGCCAATGCCGGTGCATATCTGGAACATCCATATCCAGATCTTGCCCGAGGGGGCGCCCACCGAGAACGGCTGGGATCTGCGCGCCGGGGCGGGCGTGCCGGTGGGCATCGATTTCCAAGCCGAGGGCCTGAACCCGCGCGAATACACGTTGCCCGATTGCGCTAACGCCGAGATCCTCAAGAACATGGTGCTCGACTTTCGCGAGTGGATGAACGATCACGGCCAGCGCGACAAAGCGTTGATCATCTCCGAGATGGGCGTTCTTCAGCCCTCCATCTATTTGGTGGAGGGGGGCAGCGAGGAGGAACGCCAGAAGCGGGGCGACCGCGCCGTGGAGCTGTTCATGAGCGAGACCTTTACCTGGCTCAAGACCGCCGTCGATAGCGAGATCGGCATGCCGGCGGACGAAAACCGGCTCGTGCAGCGTTGGCTATGGTTCAGCTTGAACGGCAGCTTTTGGGACGAGGCCCAGAACCCAAAGGGGTTCAACGGCAATTTGTACGACTATGTGAGCAAAAAGCCGACGCGCTTTGGCATCTGGTTCATGAGCTTGCAACACGAATACGGCACGTTGATCCCGTTCGTGCGCAAAAGTTAGGGCAGATGCCGGGCAGTTGGAAACCGCCGCAACCCTCACCAAGCCGACCTTTGTTGGCTGATCTTTGGCCGGCGAGGGCCGGCATCACAAGAGTTGCAGTTAGAAAGGGGCAAGGGGGCCGGCCACCAGCCACAAGGGGCCTCGGCGTTCGATCCGCCAATGGACGCCGAGCTCCGGCCTCGGGCTGGCCAGATAGATCGGGCGCTGGCCGAATTGCTCCGCCAGCAACGCTGGCAACGACGGGGAGGCCCCCGAGCGGGCAAGGCTGGGGCAACGCCGCGAGAGCTGTTCGACATACCAGCGATAGGGCAATAGCTCTCCATCAACCACGCACAGGTCGCGGCGCCGCCCTTCGGCCCATTGGGCGTAATCCAGGGCAAAGGTGTGGCGATCCTCTCCGGTGATCAATAACGCGCCGGGCGGCAACGTGGCCAGCGCGTCTTCCACCCATTCGCGGGACTCGCGATCTTGGGAAAGGTTCAGCGCCGGCAGGCGTTCGGCAAAGCCCCAACCGAGGAGGAGGGCGAGCGCCCCGGCCGCACCCGCCATGGCCAGGTGAAGAGGGAGCCACCGGGCGAGCCAACGGCTCAAGCTGCGGCTGCCGACGGCCAGCCAAATTGCCGCCGGCAGATAGGCCGGAAGCACATAGACATATGAATCGACCGTGTCATAGCCGATGGCATAGGCGGAAAAGGCCAGGACGATCAGAAGCTGCCCTAAGGCTTGGCTGCGCTGCCGCTCCCAGGTCTCGGCTAAGCCCAAGAGGGCCAGGGCCATGCCGGGCGCCGTGTACTGCTGGCACCACAAGGCCAGCCAGGCGGCCAGGCGCTCCGGCAGGTGTTCGATCGGCAGCCCAAAGAGGTAACTGCGATAGGGCGCGCCGCCGACGGTCCACCAGAAACCGTCCCATGTCTGCGCATCGCCCCAGTTAATGGGGGGATCACGGCGGGCGGCCAGGGGCAGATACCCATAGACACCAAGGCCCATAACCAGGCCCGCCAGAAGGCTCAGCGCGGAACGCGCCGGCCGGGGGCCTCGGCGGGACCATAAGAGCAGCGCAAGCCCGGGCAACAACAGCACAGTGGTGAGATGCAGGCCCAGGCTCAGGCCCAGCACGAGCCCGAGCCCCAGCCAGCGCCGGGGCGTGCCCGGCTGTAGCGCCAGCAAGAGGCTCAGGGCCAAGCCGGCGGCCAGCGGAGCATACACCTCGGCGATGATGGCCTGCGACCACAAGGTACGGCTTGTGGCCCATAGCAACGCGACGAGCACGGCCAGGCCGGCGACCCACGGCCGGTGGTGTTCCGTTGTCTCGACGCCCAGTTCTCGCCAAGCGAGCGCACAGACCATCGCCGTAGAAAGGGCGGCCATCGTCGCGGAAAAGAGATGGAAGCGATGAGCAATAGACCCCAGGGGCAACAGGGCAAAAGCGCGGCCCAGCAGACAATACGTGGGGTATCCACTGGGATGGGGCACCCCCCAGGTCATGGCCGCGGCGATGAGGTCGCCGCCATCGGCGCCATCATGGGCCCAGGTGAGCCATGGCGCCGTCGTGGCCGCATAGAGGCCCCAGGCGATCGCCCCGGCGGCGAAAAAGCTCAACAGAGGCAGCCCTTGATCCTTCAACCATCGTCTCATAGGCCCGATTATAGTGGGAGAGCGTAACGGTGTCACGAGGCGAATATCCCAGGGACATGATCGCTGTGCGCTACATCGGTCTGCGTAACGCCGCGCGTTGGATCCTTGGGGCGGGGATCAGCCTGGCGCTGCTTTACCTCTCCGTTCGCGGCGTCGATTGGCCCACCACCTGGCAGACCCTCGCGCACGCCGACCCGGCGCTCTTGGCCACCGCCTTGTTCAGCGTCCTGTTCACCACTTGGCTCAAGGCCGTGCGCTGGCGGCTCATGTTCTATCCCCATCATCGCCGACTGCGCGTCTCCTCTTTCCTGATCGTCTTTCTCATCGGCCAGATGATCAACGCCATCATTCCGGCGCGTTTAGGCGAGGTGGCGCGGGCCTTTTTGATCGGCGAGCGCGAAGGGGTCAGCAAAGCCCACGCTTTGTGGACGGCGGTGGTGGAAAAGGTGTTGGATGCTTTCACCCTTTTGGCGTTTCTGGCCGCGCTGGCGCTTTGGGTGCCGCTGCCGCCCTGGCTGCAACAAGCGCGCTGGACGCTCACCGGCGGGGTAGCCTTCGTGATCGTGGCCTTGATCGGCGCCGCCCTCTATCGCCCTCGCTTCCTCCTTTGGCTAGAGAGCTATACGGCGCGGCATCGCTGGCTGCGTCGCCTGCGCGTGTTCACCTTGGCACGCGCCGTGCTCGACTCGCTGCGGCTGATGCGCCGCCCAGCCCTCTCCGGCGGGCTGCTGCTCTGGTCGATACTCGCTTTTCTGGCCGCCGCTTGCACCAATTGGCTGACCGGGCAGGCTTTGGGGCTTGACCTTTCCGGAGCAGCGGCCTTGTTGCTATTGGCCGTGTTGCAGATCAGCGCCGTGGTGCCGATCCCGACTTCGCCAGGGAGGGTGGGGCTTTTCCATTATTTGTGCATTCTCTCCCTGGCCATCTTTGGCGTACCACGCGACACAGCGCTGAGCTACGGGCTCGTTTTGCACGCCCTGACCTATCTGCCCATGGCCATCGGTGGCCCGCTGGGCCTTTGGCTGCAGAGCTATCGCTGGCGCGACATTTCGCATTGGCTGAACAAAGAGGAGTCTTTACCGCCCGATGCCTCTTTACCGCTTGGATCGTAATCACTGCATCGGCATTTGACCTTGCCCCAAACGCCGAATATACTCACGCCCATGTTGAAACGACCCGGCAAGGCTTTGACCACTCCGCCCCCCCACCGACGTGGTCCGTGGCGCGCTTGGCGCACGGGAGCCCTGATCGTCGTCTGGTTCGCCGTCTTGATGGCGCTCGGCGGTTCGATTGGCTGCGAAAAACCTGCGCCCACTCCCCTCCCACCCACCGCCAGGCCGACGGCGCTACCCCCTACCCCCCTGCCCGAGACGGCCACGCCACAACCCCTCGCAACGCCGAGCCCCGAGCCCACGGCGGCGGAACGTTTTATCCCACCGGAGGCCTTCATCCCCACACCGGTGCCCATCTTGTACAAGATGTTCGACGTGGGCAGCGACTTTCAGCATACCAACCCCGAATACGGGCCGGTGGGCTCGATTCAGTTCGTCGTCTGGGAAAAGATCAACCCCGCCCGCGGCGCCTATAACTGGGATCCCATCGATCGACAATTAGCTGAGGAGGCCAATCTCAAGGTCACTTTGCCCGATGGACGCGAGATCCCCAAGCCGGTGGTCATCCAGGTCTTTGCCCACCTCTCCAGCGCGCCCAACTGGAAAGCCACCTTCTACGATGGGACTCCCGGCTGGGTGTATGATGTCATCGACGCGGAGAACCCCTCCGATCCCCGCCCACGGGTGAACGGCCGCAAGGTGGGCCATAAGCTCGAAGGGTGTGGCACCGTGGCCGTCCTGCCCATGTACGACAACCCGACCTGGCAAAAGGCCTATTTCGATATGGTGCGCGCCTTTGGCCAGCGCTATAACAACCATCCCCAGGTCACGGCTATCGTGATCAACACCGGCCTGGACGGCGAGACCCAGCCGGTCAAGGATTGGTATTGCGATTGGAACACCTTGCTCGACAAACAGGCCAGCGCCGTGCGCTACCGCTTCGGGCAATTCATGCTCGAGGCCATGGACGTCTACCGCGAGGCCTTTCCCAACAAGCACATTTTCATCAACAACGCGCCGGGCGGGAGCGGCGTGCGCAAGACCACCTCCGACTATGCCGCATCGCTCAAGCCGCCGGTGGGGCTCAAGCATAGCGGCATGTGGATCGACCTGGATAGCCACCAGGGCTATGGCGACTTTATCGGCTCCTGGGACATGATCCGCGTCTATTCGATGACCCTGCCTATCTGGCTCGAATCTCCCTTTGGCCTCGGCGGGCGCGAGCATCGCTATTGGGCGCTCATCGCCGGCCTACATTATCACCCCGACGCCATCGATTTGCACCCCGAATTCTTTACTCAATCCGATCCCGAATGGCTGCGCTTTGCCGTGGCCCATCTCGGCGTCAACCTCCACGACACCCCCGACGTATGGACAGTGCTGCGCGACGCCGAATATCCCCTGGTGAGCTGGGGCAAGGGCGGCGTCTCGGGCAAAGTGGGCGATTGGACCTTTTGGCTCTATCGTCGCGAAGAGGCCCCGCAAAGCGCGACCGAGATCGTCTGGCGCGATGCCATGCCCGTGGCCCAAGACCATATTTTTTCGCGACAAACCCGCCGCACCAAGCAGAGCGCCGACCAGCTCTATATGTCCTTCGACATCGACGACGGCTACCCCTACGTGGCACAAAAACCTGCCGCCTTGCCGGGGGGCAATGTCTCCTATCGGATCGAGGTGACGTTGCTCAACTATGGCAACGACACCTTTTCCCTGCAATACCGCAATTGGGACGGCGGCATCGTCAGTCAGACGCGGCGCAAAGGGCCGAGCCTGGGCCCGAAGGACGATTGGGTGACCGTCGTCTTTGAGGTAAACGACGGCTATCTGGATAACAATATGCCCGGCGGCAGTGACTTTCGCATCTCTTGCGAGCGAGACGGGGACGAGTATATCCACAAGGTGTTGGTCAAGGGGTTCTATGGCACGCCGCCCGAATCCACGCCCACATCCGAGGCCAGCCCTACCCCACGACCGACCGCCACCTCGCCGCCGCTCCCAACGCAGACGGCCAGCGCCACCCTTCAGCCCGTAACCCCACAGGACCCCGACGCCACCTCTTTTCATCCCGTCGAAGATACGTTTCTCGACCTTTGGTTCCCGAACAAAGAGCTGTATGCCGAAACCTACCTCGCTGCGCGACAGGGCAATGTGCGTGTGCCGCTGCTGCGTTTCGATCTGCGCTCGATCCCGACCGGAGCGACGGTGCGCAAGGCCACCCTGTATCTGCGCGTTCGACAGCGCAGCAACGAGGGTTATTTGACGCTTTCGGCCCACAAAGTGCTGCGTGCCTGGGATCAACAATACGCCAACTGGTATCGGGCCACCTCCAACGACAGGTGGGCCGTACCCGGCTGCCAGGATCCGTTGCGCGACCTCTCGTTCGTGGCCGTGGACTGGGTCGAGCTGACCCAGGATAACCGCTGGTACACGTTGAACCTCGCCGGCCTGGTCCAAGAATGGGTGAACCACCCAGAGCGCAATTATGGCTTGGCGCTGCGTTCCAGCGGCGCGGCGTCGGTGCAGTATGATTTTTATTCCCTCGACTATGCGCAGGCCGATCCGCGCCCGCGCCTGGAAGTGATCTGGTCCGGAGGCACGACCACACCCGTTCCCCCCACAGCTACCCCGGAGCCTACGTGGAGCCCAGCCCCCTCCCTCACGCCCGCGCAAAGCCACACGCCCACACCCATTCCGGGCCCCACGCGGGTGATCCTCCGCCAGGAAGGGGATTATCAAGGCGTGGCAGACACCTACCTGGACTCCTGGGCGCCCGATGAAAACCAAAGCCAGGCTATCAAATTGGGGGCGCGCCAGGGTGCGGTGCGCATGCCGCTGATACGCTTCGATCTGAGCGGCATCCCGGCGGGCTCCTCGATCAAAAGCGCCGTGTTGCGGCTTTATGCCACCGATCGCACCGATCCCTCGCGGCTCGACTTGAACGTGTTCAAGATCGTTCGCCCTTGGGATCCGGCCCTGGTCACTTGGAATCGGGCCACGGCGAGCGAGGGCTGGGCGCAGCCCGGCGCTCTCGACGCCCAATACGACCGCTCGCCGCGGGTGTATGCCACCGCGCCGGCCCAGGAAGAGCGGGCCTGGATCGAATGGAACCTCGCCGAGCTGGTGCAGGAATGGGTCGCCGCGCCTCAGACCAACTATGGTCTGCTCATCGTGGCCGAGGGGAGCGTGGCCATGCAGTACAACCTGGCCTCTTCGGAATGGCCCGTGGCCGCCTTCCGGCCCAGCCTGGAGATCGAATACGTGCCCCTGCCGCCGACGGCTACGCCCGTCGCCAGCAATACCCCCTACTATACGCCAGTGCCGACGGCCACCTTGACGCCGAGCCCCACGTCCTTGCCTGCCACGGGCCAGTACACCTTCCAACAAGGGAGCGAGGGCTACCTCGGCTGTGAGGACACCTACGTGGATCGCTGGTCGCCCAATGTGAACTTTTCCACCAAGGACAAATTGCTGGTGCGTCAGGGGGATATCCGCTCGTTGCTCATCCGCTACGATCTGCGCGCCATACCGCCTACCAGCCAGGTGACCAAAGCGCTGCTTCATCTTTACATCCAATACCGCAGCGGGCCGCATCCCTTGCCGGTCAAGGTGTACGGCGTGGCCCGGCCCTGGGAAATCGCCGAAGTGACCTATCAGCGGGCCAATCGCAATCGCGCCTGGTATCTGGAGGGCATCAACGGCCTGGGCCAAGATCTGATCGTGCCGCCTCTGGCCGAAGCCGACCTTAGCGGCCAGGGGCGCTGGGTCACTTTTGATGTAACCCGCATGGCCCAGACCTGGGTCGAGCATCCCGAGTACAACCACGGTCTGGTGGTCAAGGCCGACGGGGGCATCGCGGTCGAGTATCAGTTCACCAGTTCCGAGTGGGCGCCGGTGCCGGGCTTGCGCCCGCGCCTGGTCGTCTCTTGGAAGGCCGCGCCAGCGCCGACGGGCACGCCGCCCAGCCCGACGCCGCCGCCCAGCGCCCAGCCCACCCTCAAGCCGCCCGAGGAGACGAATACGCCACAACCGTCGGCCACGTCCGCCGACACCCCGCGCCCCACCGAGGAGGTGACGCGCATCGTTCTGCAGGAAGGGCAAGGGGGATATGAGGGCACCGACGATACCTACCTCGATGGCTGGGCGCAACAGGCGAATCGCGGCACCGATGCCACCTTTAGCGTGCGCCAAGGGGACATCCGCGTAGGGCTGATTCGCTTCGATCTGGGGCCAATGCCCGCCCAAGCACAGCTCGTCGAGGGCAAGCTTCGGCTGTGGATCGCCTACGCCAGCAACCAAGGGCAGGTGCACCTGCGCGCCTATCGCCTTCTACGCCCCTGGAAGGAAAACCAGGCGACCTGGCTGCAAACCGGGCAAGGGCAGGAGTGGGCTGGGCCGGGCGCTAGTGCGGCCGGCCAGGATTATCACGAGGCGTTGGTGGGCGAAACGCTTATTTGGGGATCGCGCAAGTGGGTCGAGCTCGATATATCCCCCGCCGTGCGCTACTGGCTGGAACACCCCAACGAGAACTATGGCCTGTTGTTGCATACTGTGGGCGCCGTCAGCGTGGAGCACCAATTCGCCAGCTCCGACTGGATCGAGGTGGCCCAGCGGCCCAAGCTGATTCTCTCCTACACTTTGAGGCGCAGGGTTGCCCCGATGCCGGCGGGTGAGAGCAACCCCTTGCACTGGTTGATCGTCGCCGGGGCAATGGTCGTCCTGTTCATTCTGTTGCTGGCCGCACGTCGTCGGCGCCCGTTGGAGGAACAGCGAGATCAGATCACCTAAGGCCGGCGAGAAAAGGGTACTTTAAGGCCCATCGACGGGGGCGACCGGCTCCTCGTGCAGCAACGTTTCCAACTCGGCGAGTATCATCGCCGTCGCCCCCCAAATGACATGTCCCCGGTAGGCGTAATAAGGCACCTGTGTAAGCCTGCCCTGCATCATGCGGGTTTCCTTTCCCTTTGCCTCTGCGTCGAGGAGGAGGTCTAGGGGCATCTCGATGATCTCGGCCACCTCCTCCGCCCGCGCCACAAAGAGGGGCTTGAAGGGCGCATAGCCCACAAAAGGCGTCACGGTATAATGGCTGGCGGGAATGTACAAAGGGGTGAGCTGCCCGATGTACTCCACCGCTCCCGGATCGACGCCCACTTCTTCGTAGGCTTCTCGCAGGGCCGTGTCCCAAAGCGTGCGGTCGCCTTCCTCAAGGGCGCCGCCCGGCAGCGAGATCTGTCCCTTGTGATTGGCCACCCGTTCGGTGCGCTTGGTCAGGGGAAAGAATAGCCGCCCGTCTTGCGGGTAGAGCAGCAAAAGGACCGCCGCGGCCTGGGGCGGTCCGTCGTGG
>JACIWY010000120.1 GCA_014360745.1 Chloroflexota bacterium | reverse complement strand
ACCGCTCGACGAGACGGCCCTATCGCAAAGCCAGGGTCCTTCATGCCCTGGCTTCGTCACAGGCTCCTCTGCGCGCAAATAGCTGCGGTGCCGGGTGAGAAACAAGCGCGGTAGTAGCCCTAGGAGCAGTTTATCATGGTGGCCATAAATAAGCAATCAGCGAAGCCGAAATTAAATAAACCCTTTGGCCCGAGCCGTGGCGCGCACGATTTCGACAAAGCTTTTGGCCTGCAAGCTCGCGCCTCCGACCAAGCCACCATCGATATTGGGCTGAGCCATGATCTCCTCGGCATTATCGGCCTTGATGCTACCCCCGTATTGGATGCGCACGGACCGGGCCGCCTCCTGTCCATAAAGATCCCCGATGATAGCCCGTACGACGCCCCCACACACTTGTTCGGCGTCGCTCGCCGTGGCCGCACGACCGGTGCCGATGGCCCAGATCGGCTCATAGGCGATGATCATGCTGGCCACCTGTTCGGCGCTCAACCCTTGTAGCGCGGCGATAACCTGATCACGCACCCAAGGCTCGGTTTTGCCTTGATCGCGTAGCTCCAACGTCTCGCCCACACAGATGATGGGCGTCAAACCGTGGGCCAGCGCCGCTTTAATCTTTTTATTGACGCCCTCATCGGTCTCGTGAAAATACTCGCGACGTTCCGAGTGGCCGATAATGACATAAGAGCAGAACTCGGCCACCATCGCCGGCGAGACCTCGCCGGTATAAGCCCCGCTTTCTTCCCAATAGAGATCCTGAGCCCCGACGCCCAGCTCCGTGCCCTGAATAAGACGAGATACATCGGGCACGGCCAGGAAGGGCGGGCAAACGACCTTATCCACATCGGGCACGGCCAATAGGTCGTCCATCATTGCTTGCACCAGCGCTGTGCCTTCGGCAGCAGTCTTGTTCATCTTCCAGTTGCCGGCAATAATCGGTCTACGCATATTGCTGTTCTCTCTTTCTCATGAATGGGTTGTGCGGCGACGTTCGAGCTCTTCTTGCAAAAGTTGGCGAGCGACTTGGGGGTTAGCCTGTCCGCGTGTGGCCTTCATCACCTGCCCCATTAGGAACCCGAGAGCGGCGTCCTTACCGGCGAGATAATCTTGCACGGCCTGTGGATTCTGGGCCAGGGCCTGGGCGACGATGGTGGCCAACTGTTCCTCGCCGCTGATCTGACGAAGGCCGCGGCGCTCGATGATCACGTCGGCGGTTTCGCCAGTACGGAACATCTCAGCGAACACCTCCTTGGCACTGCCCAGGTTGATCACCCCTTCATTCACTAGTTTCAACAAGCCGGCCAGCGCCTCCGGCTGAACCCGAATGTCGGCCATGGCGATCCCTTCCTCGCTCAGCAGGCGAAAAAGTTCTCCCAAGATCCAGTTCGCCACGGTCTGTGGCGAGAGCAGAGGGGCCGCCTGAAGCACGGCCTCGAAATAGTCGGCCACATCGCGTTCGGCCACAAGCAGGGCGACGTCCTCACGGCGAATCCCATACTCTTGGGCAAAGCGCCCTGCTTTTTCCTCCGGCAGCTCGGGTAGCCGCTGTCGTAACTCATCGATGATGGCAGGGGCAAAGAACAAGGGCGGCAGGTCTGGTTCAGGGAAATAGCGGTAATCCTCGGCATACTCTTTGGAGCGCTGAAAGACGGTGCAATGACGATCCTCATCCCAACCGACGGTGATCTGTCGAATCCGCTCGCCGCGTTCGAGCAACGCCGTCTGCCGCTCGATCTCATAGGCAATAGCCTGGCGCACGGCGCGAAAGGAGTTCAGATTCTTGATCTCGACCTTGACGCCAAACTCGGCGCTGCCCACGGGGCGCAACGAAACGTTGGCCTCGCAACGCATGGCGCCCTCCTCCATGTTGCCGGTGCTCACCCCCAGGTAGCGCAGAATGGTGCGCAATTGGGTCAGATAGTACCAGGCATCATCGGCGCTGCGTAAATCGGCCTCGGTGACAATCTCCATGAGCGGGATGCCGGCCCGATTGTAGTCGATGAGGCTATGCCGGCCCTCATGAAGCAACCGACCGGTATCCTCCTCCAGATGCACGCGGCGAATGCGGATGCGCTTACTGCCCGCACCATCGGGAATGTCGAGCCAACCGTTGACGCAGAGCGGCAAGTCATATTGCGAGATCTGATACCCCTTGGGCAGATCGGGATAGTGATAATTCTTGCGGTCGAACTTGCTGCAAGAGGGAACCTCACAATGCAAGGCCAAACCGGTGAGAATAGTGGCCTGGACAGCGGCTTCGTTGATCACCGGTAGAGATCCGGGCAGGCCCAGGCACACGGGACACACGTGGGTATTAGGAGGGGCTGCCGTATCGGCGGCACAGGGGCAGAACATCTTGGACGCAGTGATGATCTGCGCATGGACCTCCATGCCGATAATCGCCTCGTAGGCCATGGTCCTCCTTTGGGTCGTGGGCTAGCGGGTATTATAGCAGAAGAAAGAGCAGCGGAGAAAACGTTTTGACACTTTGACACAGACCTTTGACCTGTCCATAGGTATGTGATAGAATCCTGCTTTGTGCTACGATCCTACTTCTTCCATGCTGTCCGACAGGTCGAGGTCAATGGAATACAAGGCGTTGTTGGCTTATCTTGACGATCTACTCCAAGAGACATATGCGTTATGGGACGCCGGCTGGGTAACCTTTAACTGGCGAGCCTATACCTACGATCATGTGCAGCGAGTGCGAGGGCTGGCTCTCACCTTGGCTGCTCGCGAAGGAGCAGACCGTCAGGTGGTGGAGTTGGCTGCCCTCCTGCACGACCTCACCAAACCATACGATGGCGAGTATCTGACCGACTCTGAAGGAAAGCGCGTTGTCGATGCACAAGGGTATTGGCAGAACCAAGTCCGCAGACCCAACCGCACAAACCATGTGACCGATCTTTACGACCGTTTAGGCTTGGCTGGGCGCTTGCATAACGAATCCGGCGCCCTGATCGCGCAAGCCTTGCTCAAAGAATGCGATTGCCCCACGCCACTGGTCGAAAAGGTGGGAGAGGCTATCCGCCAGCATCTGCGCCCCGATGACAGCGCCAGCCTGGAGGCCAGGTGCCTCTATGACGCAGACACCATCGATGCCAACATCGGGCTGCCCGCTTTTGTACGCAACATTTATATCAACCTTCACTTCCATGATCGGCGCAAGGCGCCGGACACGCCTCCGCTCGAATGGCGCCTGCAACATGATCCCCAAAGCTTTCTGGATGAATATATTCGCGTCAACCTTCCCCGTTGGGTGCAAGGCAAGCGCCAAGACTTTGTCCCACGATTGTTGACCGCGACGGCGCGTCAGATGGCTCACGAGCGCCTGCTCAGGCTGGAGAGGGTCTTTGAGGATCTGGCCGAGGAGTTGCCCTCCTTTAACCCCGCACGGGCGGATGGACGATTGGCGGTTGTGTGGCATTATATGCTCCATCGCGACGATCCCAGCATCGCCGCGGAGACGGCCGCCCTGGCGAGCGATGGTTTGGTTCTTCGTTCGGAGGTAGCCCGAGAATTGATCTCTCAGATCGAAGCCGAAATGGCAGGACATCAATAGCTATCCTTACTCTTTCCCCAGGAGGGGTGGTTTGGACCTACTACGTTTTTGTTTGGACATGCGCTGCGCGCTTTACCAGTGCGGCCAAGTGGCTCGCGCGCTCAAGGGCAAGATAGAGCGAGAGGAAAAAGAGCCGGATTCGATCCATCAGATGAGCACCTCGGTGAGTGTGGTGGATCGATTATGTCAAGAGATCTTGTTGTTGCGGGCCGCCGAAATGGCCCCTTGGCTGGCTGTGCAAAGCGAAGAGCTGGCCGATCTGCCGGCTGCAATTCTGGCCCTGTTCGGTCATCAAGGAGAGCGTTATGCCCTCATCTTGGATCCGGTAGATGGCACTGGTGATTATCTCGACGGCAAGAACACCTATGCGCATATGCTGGGCGTTCTGGATCAACAAACCGGTCGCATGGCTTGCGGCATGATCTATTTCCCCGAGTTGTCCCGTCTGTACCTCGCCGTGCGCGGAGTGGGCGCGTTCGTATCCACGGGTTTTTGGGCCACGCTTCGCCCTATGCGCCGTTTGCAGCCGGGCCAAACTCCCCCTCGAACGGTCGAGGATGTGAAACGCCTACAACCCTCGGATTACCCAATGTTCACCAAGCTCAGTTTCGAGTTGGTACCTCCTGAGAGCGCCTCCGCAGCGTACGAACTGACGCGGGTGGCCGAGGCCAAACTAGGGGCCATGGTGATGCGCCATTTTCATGGCCATGACACCGCCATCTCCAGCGTCTTTATCGAAGAGCTAGGGGGCGCAGTGCTCGACGAGCGCGGCGAACCGGTGACCTATGAGCTAGAGATGCCCCGCACGCCGCTCATCGTCTCTTCTCTGTTGCCGGCCTACGCGCAGGAGCTCGTATCTGCATTACGCTCCTGATGGATTCCGACAAAACTCAAGAGGAAGGTTGATCTATGACAGTGCTGATCTCCCCGTACGGCGGCAAGTTGGTCGATTTGCGCGTGCCACCTGATGAGGTAGCGGAATGGCGCGAATATGCCACGCATTTGCCCTCCATTCAGCTCTCCGAGCGGGCGCGCTGTGACCTCGAGCTGTTGGCCGTGGGCGCCTTTTCGCCATTGGATCGTTTCATGGGCCAGGCAGATCACCAGCGGGTGCTGGACGAAATGCGCCTGACGAGCGGATACCTTTTCCCCATTCCCGTCACTCTGCCCGTGAACCCCAACGGAACGTTCGACATAGGCGACGATGTGGCCCTGCGCGACGCCAAGAACGACCTTTTGGCCATCCTGACCATCGAAGAGATGTACGAATGGGATCGAGACGAGGTCAGCGACAAGGTATTCGGCACCAGAGACACCATGCATCCCCTCGTCGCCGAAATGTCGCAATGGGGCAGTGTGAACCTGTCGGGTCCGCTGCGCGTCATCGAAGTGCCCCGACATTACGACTTTCGCGACCTTCGGCTCACGCCGGCCCAATGCAGGGCGCGATTGGAAAAAATGGGCTATGCCAATGTGGTAGCCTTTCAGACGCGCAACCCTATGCACCGCGTGCACGAGGAGCTGACCAAGCGGGCCATTGAAGAAGTGGATGGGGCCTTGTTATTGCACCCCGTAGTGGGCATGACCAAGCCGGGCGATGTCGATCACTTTACCCGAGTGCGCACCTATCGCTCCCTAGCCGAGCGCTATTATGATAAAGATCGCGTCCTGCTCTCGCTGCTTCCCTTGGCCATGCGCATGGGAGGGCCGCGCGAAGCGGTGTGGCACGCGCTGATCCGTCGCAATTATGGCGCCAATCACTTGATCGTGGGCCGAGACCACGCCGGGCCGGGCAACGATTCAACAGGCAAACCTTTCTACGGCCCGTATGACGCCCAAGAGTTGGTGCAAAAACATAGCGAGGAGCTAGGGGTAAAGGTCGTGCCCTTCCGGATGTTGGTGTACCTGCCGGATGAGGATCGCTATGAGCAGGTAGATCGCGTCAGGGAAGGGGTGCGAATCGCCTCTATCTCGGGCACCCAGGTGCGCGACGAATATCTCAACCGAGGGCACCTTTTACCCGAGTGGTTCACCCGGCGTGAGGTGGCCGAGATCCTGGCCGAGGCCTACCCACCGCGTCACCGCCAGGGCGTATGTATTTGGTTCACCGGCCTGAGCGGCGCGGGCAAATCCACCACGGCCGAAGTGCTGACCGTGCTATTAGAGGAGCATGGGCGGCAGGTCACCGTCCTAGATGGCGACGTGGTACGCACCCATCTCTCCAAGGGGCTGGGCTTTAGCAAAGAAGACCGCGATACCAACATCCTGCGCATCGGCTTTGTGGCTTCGGAGATCGTCCGCCACGGTGGCGTGTGCGTATGTGCCGCCGTAAGCCCCTACCGGGCCACGCGAGACGCCGTGCGCAACATGGTCGGCGCCGATCGCTTTGTGGAGGTGTTCGTAGACACACCCATCGAAGTGTGCGAACAACGCGACATCAAGGGCCTCTATGCCAAGGCACGGCGAGGAGAGATCAAAGGGTTTACCGGTATCGACGACCCGTACGAGCCGCCCCTTGCCCCTGAAATCATACTGGACACGGTGACGAACGATCCAGAGCACAACGCGAGATTGATCCTTAATTATTTGATCGAACAAGGGTTCATCTTTAACGCAACACCAGACCAAGAGTAAGGCCGGATACATCATTCTGCACGCACAAGGTGGGGAGAGACAACCACTGCACTCTCTCCCCGCCCGCTTGTTTGCGCATCCGCCCTACGGCACGACGGCCCGAGCCACCTGGACATGCTCGGCCGGCGTGAACATGAGCAGATCCGCGCGCCCATCGCCACTGCAATCCACCGCGCTTCGCGGGTAGGTGTTCTGGCTTTGCCCGATAAAGCCCGGTTTCTCCAAGCGCAGGGAGCCAAATTGATGCCCATCGGACAAGGCCACGCGCACGCCGTCATTGGGATCAAAGAGCAATGCGTCGGCCATACCGTCGCCGTTCACATCGGTCAGCGCACGGGGATAGCGGTCAAAACTGGGGGCTTGGAAACCATCGTGCCACCACTCGGGCGTTCCAAAGCCACTGCCCATCGAAAGGGCCACCTTGACGCCTAGCGTCGGGTGAAACAGCACGGCGTCGGCCATGCCATCGCCGTTCACATCGGCCAATAGGCGCGGGTATTCGTCCTGGCTCTCCTGCTGAAAAGCGGGCGCCTGGCTCCACCAGGTGGGCGAACCAAACCGATTCCCTTTGGAGAGCATCACCTTGATCCCCTTGGTGGGGTGAAACAGCACGGCATCGGCCATGCCGTCGCCGTTCACGTCGGCCAAAAAGCGTGGGTACTTGTCCTGGCTTGCCTGTCGAAATGCAGGGACCTGGCTCCACCAAGTGGGCGAGCCAAAGCGATTCCCTTCGGAAAGCATCACCTTGATCCCCCTGGTGGGATGGAACAGCACAGCGTCGGCCATGCCATCGCCGTTCACATCGGCCAAAAAGCGTGGATATTGATCCTGGCTTGCCCGCTGAAAGGCAGGGCTCTTGCTCCACCAACCGTCGAGCACGAATTGGCTGCCATCCGAGAGAGCTACCTTAATACCAATGGTGGGATGAAAGAGGACGATATCGGCTTTGTCATCGCCGTTCACATCGGCAGACACGCGCAAGAACTCGTTCTGATTCGGTTTGTTAAAAGCAGGAAGCGTCGACCAGGTCTCGGCCTGACCAAAAAGGCCCTCCGCTTGAATCCGGCTCACGCGAAAACGATAACTAGCCAGGATGTCGCTGCTCCAATAAGGATAAATACGCACATAGTAATCGCCGGCAGGCAAATACCGCTCGAGCAAAGAGAAATAGTCGGGCCCGCTGTCGTCATCCCCGGCCAGCCAATTGATGCTGCCGTCGTACAGATCGAATACCGTGTCTCCGCCCAACCCGCCATCGGTCTCTAGCCGCACCCATAGAGGGTTGTTAAGGTGAAAATGTACCCAATCGCTATCTCCGGCGGGGAAAAAGCTGTGCTCTTGCCAAACCCCATACGTAGCCGTTGGAGCCTGATACCATGCATCATCCGGCTCAAAGCTATCGGCAAGATCGTCAAGAAAATAGAGATAGGAATCGGCACCAAAGTCAACCTCGTTCGTAACCTGGCTGTAGCCAATGCGAAAGTAGCCGTCCTCGCCCCAGCCCGGCCCCCAACTGTTCTTGACGATGAAATAACCACCCCCGTACTGGCCCGGCGTATCTTGATAGCCGACCAGAAGCACAGCATGTCCCCCCTCGAATGAGCCCCACGCCTTTTCGTACACCCCATCTTCGTAGCTGAAGAAATCTCCATAAACATCGAAAGCGGTCTGCAGCGGCCCATATTGCAGCGCAGCCTTCAGCGCCGTGACAGATTGGTCTACGCGCTGATAAGCAACGATCTTGTAGGCGTTATCTTGCCAATTTGCACAAGCCTGACAACCCATATCATGATCTTGATAGCGGAAGCATTCCTCTAGATAGGTGCCCTCGTTGAGCATATGCGCGGCGGTGTAGCTCATGTACCCGCCGGAACATCCTCCCGCCCTAGGTTGGTAGGAACAAAAGGCGACGATGGCCTCGGAAAGATCGAGCCAAGACCACGGCGTGTTGGCATCGATGGCGAGCAGCGACTCGAGCGCGCCCACCGCCGCAAAAGCATAACAAGAGCCGCAGTTCCCCTGATCTTTGATCGGCGAGACCCAGCCTCCCTCACGCCAGTCGACGGAAGAGGGCAAAGAGACCTGCTTGGCGCTCAGCAAAGCCCCGTCGCTCACAGACGGGTGCCCGCGATGCTCGGGCAAAGCTCCTAGGGGAAACGTCCGGCCATAATCCTTGGCCCTCCAATGCAACCCTTGCTCCCAAATTGCCTGACGGATCAAGATGAGGACATTGCCCTGCGCTCGTATGGATATAGGCACAATCAAGGCCAATGTCCCAAAGGCCAACAAGACCAAAACACTCCCCCAGATTCTAGATGTCTTCTGCACCACGCACCTTCCTACCCTGATGCGAACCTGACGGCGCTGCACTCAGCGCATCCTAAAGAATTTCAAGAGGAAGCGCAAGTGCCCCAAAGTTATGACGGCCGACGATATCGGATAGCGTGGTTGAAAAGAGGTCAACAAATGGATAGCGAGAAAATGCTTTGTGCCATACGTCACCTATGGTATACTCCCCTCGTTGGGCCTACGAGGCCCGTTCGTGTGGTTTTGATCGAGACCGTCTTTATGTCACCCCTGGGAGGTTCTGCGAATGGATCTGCGCTATACCGAAGAACACGAAATGGTGCGCAAGATGGTGCGCGATTTCGCCGCCAAAGAGATCGCGCCGACTATCAAGGAACATGACCGCAACCAGACTTTTGACAAATCGCTCCTGCCCAAGATGGCCGAGCAGGGCCTGTTGGGCATCTGCCTGCCGGTCAAGTACGGCGGGGCGGGGATGGATTATATCTCGCTGGGCATCGCCAGCGAAGAGCTGGAGCGAGTGGATACATCGGCGCGGGTGATCCTTTCGGTGCATATTGGGCTGAACAGTTTGACCCTGCTACAATGGGCCAATGAAGAGCAAAAGCAAAAGTATCTGGTGCCCCAGGCACTGGGCGAGCGCATCGCCACCTACGGCCTCACCGAGCCTAACGCGGGTAGCGATGTGGCCGGCATCCAGACCACGGCCCGACGCGATGGGAACCGCTATATTCTCAACGGCGAAAAGATGTGGAT
>JACIWY010000012.1 GCA_014360745.1 Chloroflexota bacterium | reverse complement strand
TGCTGCCAATGTTGCAGCGGCCACATTTGCCCAAGCCGCACTTCATTTTCATCTCCAAGGTGGTGATAATCTGCTCCGGCTGAAAGCCCATCTTGGTCAGAGAGACCAACACGAATTTGATCATGATGGGCGGGCCACAGGTGATGACCACGGATTCCAGCGGAGAGGGGTTCACCTTTTCCAGCACCGCCGGAACAAAGCCGATCTCGCCTTTCCAATCCTCATCCTCTCCACCCGGGTCGACGGTTAGAACGATGCGCATGTCGTCGCGCCGCGTCCATTCCTGCAGCTCATTCTTGTACACCAGATCGCCGACGCTCCTGGCCCCATAGATCACGGTGATATCGCCATAGTCCTGCCGGTTATCCAGGCAATACCACAACAGCGAGCGCAAGGGAGCCATGCCGATCCCGCCGCCGGCAAAGACGAGATGCCGCCCTTTCATCTCTTCGACGGGAAAGCCACGACCGTAAGGACCGCGAAACCCTATGGTGTCGCCTGCCTGCAGTTCGTGCAGAGCGCTCGTCACCCTGCCCACCCGCTTCAGGCTACACTCCAGATACGCGGATCGGGTCGGCGAATTGGCTAAACCAAAGGGGGCTTCCCCCTGCCCAAAAACCGAAAAAAGGCCGAATTGACCCGGCGTAAAGGTAAACTCTCGCGCCACCTGGGGGTCATGAAAGACGAGCCGAAAGGTCTTGATGTCGCGTGTTTCCTGACGAATATCCGCAATGGTCATCAAATGAGGCTCATAGATATTGATATCTCGGGCCATAACACGGATCATCTCAGCCATGTGCATACTCCTTCACGGCTTGCAAGACCGCTGTGATATCGATCCCCATAGGACAATAGTCAATACATCGCCCACAGCCCACGCAAAGCGTCCGCCCAAAGTTCTTGGGGTAATACTGGAACTTGTGCATGATCCGCTGACGGTAGCGGCTGGCATGAGTAGCCCGCGGCTGATGGACGGCCGTCTTGGTAAAGAGCCGGGTCGCGCACGAATCCCACAACCTCACCCGTTCGCCCTCAAGCGGGTCTCCTTCATCTTGGATGTCGAAACAGTGGCATGTCGGGCACAGAAAAGTGCAGATACAACAATCGATACATTGCTCCGTAAGAGCCTCCCAGATGGGGCTGTCAAAATCCAGTTTCTCAGCCAGGTTCTGGATATCCACCTCTCGGCCTATACGCTGGCGCCATGCATCTTCCAAAAGAGCTCGCTGTTGATTCTCTTTTTCGGTGCTCGCCCCAAACAACGCTTCCGAGTGCTCAATGAGAGCCTTGCCCTTATCGCTGAGAACTTGCACATGAAAGCTCTCTTCGAGCGGCGCCAGCATCAAATCTGCGCCCTCGATATCTGCTGGCGATCCACCTACCGATGTACAGAAACAGGTCTCGCAAGGTTGCTCACAAGCGATGCTGACAATGGTTGTCCTTTCTCGCTTCTCTCGATAGAGAGCATCCTGATAATCCCAGAAAAAGACCTTGTCCAGGATGGTCAGCGCCGCCGCATCGCAAGGGCGCGTCAAGACCACGCGATCGGCTTCAAGATGGGGGGGCTGGTCCAACGTAACCTTTGCGCCATCCACCTGATAGCCAAAGAGAGTTTCGCGCTGAGGGAAAAAGAACTCTTTGAGCGGGCGATGGGGTTTATCGCTGCCCCTCCAGATCTCCTCCGGGGCCTCGATCCGCCCATACGCGAGTTCGTCGCGCGGGGCAATGACCTCATAGTCTCGGAGAAGCTCGGCTATCCAGAGTGAAAAACGATCACGGCGTAGCGTTTTTGCTTCCATATCATCGCTTCCTTGTATCATCGCACAAACTCGTCCGGGTCATCGACGCGAAAGCTAAAGAGCGCGGGAGGGACATCTACCCTTGTGCCGGCGACATAGCCAAATGCCTCTTGCGTTTCCCGGCGCATCTTGGTGTTCAACAAATTGAGCGGGATATTCACCGGACAGACCCGTTCGCATTCGCCACAGCCGATGCAGCGCCCTACCAGATGGAACGCCCGGATCGTGTGCCACACGCGGTTGTTCACCGTCGTGCTAGACCTTTCGATCCATTGCGGTTGATTCTCGTCGGCAATGCACTGCTCGCAGTAACAGAAAGGACAGACCTGACGACAAGCATAACAGCGGATGCACTTGCTAAACTGCTCGTCCCACCACTGCCAGCGTTCGATCACCGGCATCTCTTCCAGGGCCTGGATCCGCCTCTCGACCTCGGCCTCTTGCTCTACATTCGGGGCGACCTGCCCCACCCGAATATCGGGCTCGACGCCGATGGGCCTGCCATCAACGATACCCAACAAAACGACATCCTCGCGGGTAATCTGATGCTCTTGGATCAGCCCGACGACGGTGCGCAGAACCCACGGCGCCGCCACAAGAGCCACACGGGGCCTTTTCTTGGCCAACCTATAAGGCGCGGTGAGATAGCCGTCCGGCCCCACCAGAAACTTGGCCAGATTATGGGTACAATTCTCATCAAAGATCAGGCGAATCGCCTGTGAGGGGTCTGTAAGGAAACAAGGTGTAGCTCGCTTCCCGTCCCAACTGCGCGCGTACCCGATGACGATATCTACGACCCGGTTTGCCAACAGGTTTATAGCTTCTTTTTGTAGCCTGGCGGCGATCTCTGCCCAGTCATTCTCTGAATAAGCGTCGGCTCGGCTTTCCCAGGCGATTGCTCTCAATTCCTCTGCCATTGCCCTGTACCTCCTACCTTGCCTCGATCGGCAAAGGCACTTTTTGCTCTACATCGCTGTACATGTTCATCAAACGGCCTAACCCGCCGCGTTCCAAAGAGCCCAGGCGGGCGAAACGTATTCGTCGCTCGTCGACGCCGAGCATATTCAGAAACGAAGCGAGGGCAGACAAACGCCCGGCCTCTAATTCGTTGCCATGAACGTAATGACACTCCCCCTCTTTGCAGCCAACGACCAACACGGCGGTGGCACCGAATTGCAGGCCGGTAAGGATGGATTGTTCGGAGACGCGCCCCGTGCAAGGGACACGGACCACCACAAAGCCTTCGGGTGGGTCGGTGGCTGTGGATACATCCAATGCCGAATGCAGACACCAATCACACACCAAGGTTAATACTTGGCCGCGCAGGCTTGCCCCTTCCTCGCTTCGGAACGATCGCCTCTTGGCGACCAGCTCCCTATGCAACACCTGATCCGATCGTCCCTCGACCGATATCGACGCCGACAAACAGATGCCGGAACAGATGCCACAGGCGACGCACCGGCTGCGATCGACCTGGGCAACGCGCTTGTTCGTGCGGCCCCATCTTATTTCTTGGAGGGTGATAGCTTTATAAGGGCAAACCTCTTCACAACGCCCACAGGCCACGCAACGGCCCATGTCCACGACGGCCGTCGCCCCTGGGCGTTCATAACCGTTACGCATGGCGATATTGCGAATCGCGCCTAGAACGTCCGAGATAAGGACCCCATGCGGGCAACGAGAATAACACAGGTTGCAGGAGGAGCATTCCCATATCTCTCGCGAGGAAAGCACGGCTTGGCGCAAGCCCAATGTGGCATTGCGGATGAGCAACCGCGGGTTAAAAGAGGGATCAAACCGACGCACCAAGCACGTAGCCGCGCACGTGCCGCACGAGGAGCAGAGGAAGAGATGCTCCCCACCGGGTTCATTCAGGATTTCATCCGCGAAGGAATAGTCAAACTGGTCGGCGCTGATCACATGAAACTCGCCCGCTCTGTTCACAGCATCCCCCCTATCTGCTACGGCCTTTGCAAGGCTCGATCAAGGATGGCCCGCCCAGAGGCAATCAGCGCCCTCGATCGTGCACAGAAGCCGGCTCCCGCGATGGTTGCGTATCGATAGATTCACACGGTACATCGAGCTTGACACGAGGTAGGTGGACCGCCGTGCTCCGATCTAGCTCTTTGCTATCCCCATCCCCGCCATTTTCCCCTTTGCGTCCACCAACGAGGGGAGAATGGCTCCGGTCAGCGTAAGCGACCGGCCCCAATTCGCGGATTTGCTCGGTCATGTCGGCGATGATGGCAGCCCATTTGGCGCCTTCGCTGGCCGACACCCAACTCATCTGGATGCGACAGGGATCCAGGCCGGTGAATTCGAGCAATTTCCTCAACATCAACCCACGACGCCGGGCATAGTAGTTACCCTTACCATAGTGACAATCCCCGGGGTGGCAGCCGGAGATCAACACCCCATCGGCGCCGCGCTGAAAGCTGCGAATGACAAAGACCGGATCGATCCGCCCACTACACGGCACGCGAATAATGCGCACATTCTCCGGATACCGAAGCCTGCTGGTGCCCGCCAGATCGGCGCCCACATAGCTGCACCAATTACAGATAAAGGCAATTATCTTGGGTTCCCAGGCGTCGGCGCCTGGCCGACCACCTTCTTCACCCATGGTGTTAGATGGCATGGATAACCTCTTCGAAAATTTGCTGATCGGTGAACCCGCGCACCATGATCGCTTTGGAGGGGCAGGCGGCCACACAGGCGCCACAGCCCATACATTTGCCCTCATTGGCACGGGCCACGACTCGGGTCATACGAACCCCATTGACCCTGACGGGAATCTCTTGCTCCTCGATGGCGTCATAGGGGCAGATAGCCTGACAGAAGAAGCAGGCGTTGCACCGCGATGCATCCACCGAGGCGATCAACGGCTCGCGCACATATTGGTCTCCAGCCAAGAGCTGCAATACTTTGCCGGCTGCCGCCGTGCCCTGGGCTACCGTCTCCGGAATATCTCGTGGCGCTTGACAGGTACCGGCCAAAAAGATACCGGCTGTGTTCGTCTCGATGGGGCGCAGTTTGGGGTGCGCCTCGTTGAAAAAGCCATGCAGGTCATACGAAATCCCCACTTTATTGGCCAATCGGGCCGAGTCGGGCTGTGGCGTCAGCGCCATGGCCAACACCACCATATCGGCCTCGATCTCCACCTGGGTCCCGGCCAGGGTGTCGGCGCCCCGCACAATGAGCTTGCCATCCTTCTCAAACACCCGCGAAACCCTGCCGCGCAAATAGATAGCACCTTCTTCCTCTATGGCACGCCGCCCAAATTCGTCGTAATTCTTGCCCGCCGTGCGGTTATCCATATAGAACACATAAGCCTGCCCGTTGTGCACACGATGTTTGTAGAGGATGGCATGTTTGGCCGAGTACATACAGCAGATCTTGCTACAATAGGGCACGCCGTGGGCGGGGTCGCGCGAGCCCACACATTGGATAAAGACGATGGTCTCGGGCACTTTGCCATCGGAGGGTCGGCGGATCTCACCACCGGTCGGGCCAGAGGCAGAGAGCAAGCGCTCGAATTGCAGGCCATCGAGAACGTCCTTATACACGCCATAGCCGTACTCGCCTATCTTGGCCTTCGGATAAAGCTGATAGCCCGTGGCCATGACGATGGCCCCCACGTCGACCTCGATGATCTCGTCCGTCATGCGATGACGGATGGCCCCCGGCCCACAGGCTTTTTCGCATTGATGACACTCGGAGCAAACCCCACAACGCAGGCAGCGCAGCGCCTCGGCGCGGGCTTGTTCTTCACTAAACACTACTTCGACCTCGCGGAAATCGCGCACACGCTCGCTCACCGGCGCCGTGCTCACAGCCTGGCGTTGCTCGACGTTGACGCCCTTCTGCTGAAGAAGCCCGGCGATCTGTTCATCACTTAACTCAACGACGGGCAGAGGATTGATGTCTTCGGGCAAGATCAACGGCTCGCCGCGCAAAAAGCGATCGATGGAGCGCGCCGCCTTACGGCCATCGGCGATGGCCTCGATAAGCGCACCGGGGCCGCGACGGGCATCGCCGCCGGCAAAAACGCCCGGGCGCTTGGTCTGCAACGTGGCAGGATCTACGGCAAAGGCGCCCTGGCGAGTGACGGTCAGGCCGTGATCGGCCCCGAGCAGGGTCGTCTGCGGCGCCTGCGCCACAGCAGCGATCACGGTGTCGGCCGGGATGATAAACTCGCTACCCTCGATCGGGATAGGGCTACGACGCCCGCTGGCATCCGGTTCGCCCAGGCGCATGCGCACACAACGGATGCCCGTAAGGCGCCTATCCTTGGAGAGGATCTCGACGGGTTGGACCAGCAATTCCAGCTTGACCCCTTCGCGCTCGGCTTCCTCGACCTCCCACACATTGGCCGGCATTTCGGTCCGCGAGCGGCGGTAGGCGATGATCACCTCCTCTGCACCAAGGCGTAATGCGGAACGGGCGGCATCGATGGCCGTGTTGCCGCCACCGATGACCACCACCCGCTTGCCGACGCGGATCGGTTCCTCCAGATTGACGCTCCTGAGGAACTCGATACCGTGATAAACCCCCTCCGCATCCTCGCCGGGAATACGCAAGCGAATCGGCTCGTGGGCCCCGATGCCCAAAAATACCGCTTGATAGCCCTCGTCGAACAAATGCTGCAAGTCGGTCACCGGCGAGCCAAGCCGTAGCTCGACGCCAAGATCGAGGATGTTGTCGATCTCTCGTTGCAAGACATCGCGCGGCAGACGGTACGCCGGGATGCCGACGCGCATCATCCCGCCCGCCACCGGCAGCGCTTCAAAAATGGTGACTCGATGGCCCGCTCGCGCGAGAAAATGCGCGGCGCTCAGGCCCGCTGGGCCGGCCCCCACGATGGCTACCCGACCTCCGCCGGCAGGGGCGGGCGGGGGAACGGCTCTGCCTTTGTTTCCTTGAACCTCGCGCTGGGCATAAACGGTATCGGCCACAAAGCGTTTGAGCGCGCAAATGGCCACGGGTTTATCCAGCTTGCCGCGATTGCATTGTGCCTCACAAGGATGGGTACAAACGCGCCCCACCGTCGCGGGGAAGGGGTTGTGTCGCGTAATGACATCCAAAGCATCTTCGTAGCGCCCTTCGGCAATGAGGGCGACGTACCCCTGCGCGCTGGTTTCGGCCGGGCAGGCCGCCTTACAAGGCGAGATACCCCGCTTGTCGATGGTGAAACGGCTGGGCACAGCCTGGGGAAAAGGCCGATAGATCGCCGTGCGCTCGCCCATACCCCGCTGAAACTCGCTGGGCACGCGCATGGGGCAGACCTGCTCACATTGGCCACACCCGTTACACTTGCTCCAATCCACATAGGTGGCCTTTTTACGGATCTTGGCCTTGAAATTGCCCACAAATCCGCTGACTTCCTCGATCTCGGCATAGGTATACAGCGTGATCTTGTCGCTTTGCCCAACTTCGACCATCTTGGGGGTCAAGATGCACTGCGAGCAATCCAGCGTGGGAAAGGTCTCGGCCAACTGGGCCATATGCCCGCCGATGGAAGGCTCGCGCTCGACCAATATCACCTCCTGACCACCCGCGGCAATATCCAGGGCTGTCTGGATGCCGGCGATGCCCCCACCGATGACCAGCGCCCGTTTGGTCACCGGGATGCTGATCATATCCAGCGGCGCATCATGGCGGACCTTGGCGACGGCCATGCGCACCAGATCGATCGCCTTTTCGGTGGCCCGATCCACGTCCTCGTGCACCCAGGCGCAATGCTCGCGCAGATTGGCCATCTCGAACAGATAGGGGTTCAAACCGGCGCGCACAAGCGCCCGCATGAAAGTCGGTTGTTGGATGTGAGGCGAACAAGAAGCCACCACGACGCGATCCAACGCCTTGTTACGAATGCCATCGACAATGAGCGACTGCCCGGGATCGGAGCACATATATTCATACACCATTGACTCAACGACCCCGGGAAACCGAGCAGCCGCTTCCGCAACCTTATCACAATCTACGGTGCCGGCGATGTTTCTTCCGCACCGACAGATATAAACGCCGATCCTCGCCATCTCTACCTCTCTTGTATCAACACATTGGTTCGGAGTATCTTCTCTGGGCTCACCATCAATTTGTCCAGGCCCAGTTCTGCGGGATCGATGCCCAACGCCAGCCCTATGAGCTGCGTAAAATAGAGGACGGGCAGATGAAAGTCGGTGCTATACTCCCTATTCACCTGAGCTTGGCGCAGATCCAAATTGGCCTGACACAAAGGACAAGCCACCATCAAACAATCCGCCCCCTCATCGACGGCCATGCGCAAGATATCGTGGCATAGTTTAAGCACCACATCCGTCCGCGTGAGAGACAGGCTGCCGCCACAACACTCGGTTTTGTAGGGCCAATTCACCGCTCGGGCGCCCAAGGCCACAGCCAGCTCGTCCATCAAGGTGGGATCCTCCGAATCATCCAGATGGACCACATCGGGCGGCCTGACGAGCAGACACCCGTAATAGGAAGCCACGTTGAGCCCTTCCAGGTTGGCTTTCACCCGCTCGCGAAGCGCTGGCAAACCATATTCGTGGACGATGATCTCGAGCAGGTGCAGAACGCGGACCTCCCCTCGATATATGCTCCCCACCACCTCATCGACCAATTTTCGCCGATGCTCCGGACCCTCGTTCATGGCTTTGTTGGCCGCTTGAAGGCGGCTGTAACAAGCCGCACAGCAGGCCACGACGTCCAAACCCGACTCCCTTGCCGCGACGAGGTTCATGACCGGCAACGCCAGGCCCAACAGTTCCGAGGTCATGTGCGCCGAAGAGGCACCGCAGCATACCCAATCGGGGATCTCTTCCAACTCTATCCCTAACGCAGCGCATACCGCCCTCGCCGACAGGTCATAATCCTTTGCCGAGGCATGAAGCGAACATCCGGGGTAATAAGCGTATCTCATCCCAACTGCCTCTCCAGTTCGCGGGCTTTGCGAAAGGCTTCTCGGACTTTTTGAGTATTACCCCTCTTGGGCGGGAGAAAGCCCAATTTGCGCTTCGCGAGCATCTTGGGGGCCATCAGCACATCCTTGAAATAGTGTCCGCTCAAGACGTTGTAAAGACCCAGCATGGTCGTTTCAAAAACCCGACCATGCCGTTGGATCGAAGCCAGGAAGAGGCGATGAAAGAGGGGTACATCGCTCTCCGAAGAACGAACCCCCTCCAACAAAGCGATCTGGCGGAGCGCATCCATAACGGCGGCTACATCTACCCCCTGTGGGCAACGAGTGGAGCATGTCTCGCACGCGGCACAAAGCCAGATGGTATTGCTTCGCAAAACCGTATCGCGCATGCCGAGTTGAACGCCCCGCATGATCTGATGAGGGGGGTAATCCATGCTAAAAGCCACCGGGCAACCGGCGGTGCATTTGCCGCATTGGTAACACAGCATCAACTCCTGAGCACACCGCTCTTCAATCTGGCGCAAAAAAGCCTGTCGTTCCTTAACGGTCGGCGGACTCCATGTCATGGCTTTCCTCACTATCCAAATCCGAGATCGAGATATCGGTAGACGATCCGCGCCTTCTCGCCGGGCTGGCTCCCTCAATGTCGCTCACACGCAAGTCATCGACGGCCCCGAACGGCGGGAAGGTAAAAGTAAAGGTGGTCCCTTGGCCGACAACGGATTCGACGCCTAACGTACCCCCATATATTTCGACCACGCGCTTGACAATGGACAACCCCAAACCGGTGCCGGTAGCGTCCATCTCTTTGGCACGCTGCCCACGGTAGAATTCCTCAAAGATCTTGGGTAGATCCTCGGCGGGAATGCCTACACCGGTATCCGCCACGCTGCCCACTACCCCTCCATCATCGGCACGAAAACGGACGGTCACGCAGCCCCCTGGCTCCGTGTACTTGATAGCGTTGCTGATCAGGTTGGATAGCAAATGCTCCATGTCCTCATAGGTGCCCATGACGCAAGGCAGTGCCTCCGGAAGCTCGATGTGCAGATCCACGCCTCGCCAACGCGCGCGAACACGCATTTCCGGAACGAGACGAGCCAAAATCTCGAGGAACTGCACCGGCTGAATGCGGCGCTGAAACTCGGAATACCGCACGGCACCGAGCCGCAAAAAATCGTTTACCTGCGCCAACATGGCTGCCGCACGGTCGCGCGCCCGCAGAAGCAGATCGTCTTCGAGCTTGCGATTGTTAGCCGTGTATCCCTGTAAGATCATATCCAAGCAACCCTGGATAGCCGCCAAGGGAGAGCGCAGCTCATGAGCCAACTGGAGCAGAGGCAAGAGTTCCTTGGCCGGCAATTTATCCACCGGCAACGCCGCGCCCTGAGCTCTCCTTTCCACCGTCTTGATCCCCGATCTGTCGGTCAATGCGGTGTCTCCTTCCATGCCGCATAACACGGCATGCGAACTTGCTCACCCAGATCTCACCCCAACTATGGCCGGGCTAGTGCCCGAAAACGGCCCCGACGCGCCAGAATGCGCTCCACCGCCGAGACCAAATCTGCCGGAGAGCAAGGTTTGTCGAGCCAATCGTCGATATGGAGATACTCATCCTGAGGGAAGTAGCCCCTGTATTCCGAGTTGCGGATCGATGTGCACATGACGATCGGAATATCCCTCAGCGCCGCCGAATCCATCATCTCCCGGCTGAGCGAGACCCCATCTAACACCCAGTCCATCATCACATCGAGGACGACGAGGTCTGGCCGACTGGCCTCCATTTTGCTCAAACCCTCATCTCTACTTGTTGCCACCTCTACCTGGTAGCCCCGCGAACCCAAAATGGCAGCGGTCATTTGGCAAAACAAAGAATCGTCGTCGATAACCAAGATCTTGCCCCGATCGGCCATGGCATGAGCCTCCTTGCTCCTGTTAGCCGGTACATACCCCGCGAGGAGCGATCTACCCTTTTAACCCAATAGTTAGAATAGAGCCCAAGGCCTGATAGGCCAATCGTACAAGACGGCAAAAATCGGGCCCTCTTATCCGTAAAACCCCACACATCGGCCGCGCCCTTATCCGTATAAAACCGCAAAGGGCCACGGCGATCACTCACCGGGCCCTTTGCAAGCACCTATATTCTATTTTCTATGCTGCCTCAGCAGGCAAATTTACTTGACATCCTTGTCCTGCACGCCATCTATGACATCGTCCAGCAAGCCTTGGCTGAGCGCAAAGCGCACCAAGCCCACCCTGCTTTTGATACCCAATTTGGACATTAAGCGAGAACGGTACGTCTCGATAGTACGCGCGCTCAGATACAATTGCTCGGCAATCTCGCGACTGGTGTACCCCTGAGCGACAAGGCGCAACACTTGGCGTTCGCGATCGCTCAAACGCTCGATGGAATCCTGGGCCGAGCGATTCACTCCTTCATGCCCATGAAAACGGTCGGCGAGCAAAATGCGCGTAAAAGAGGGGTAGAGATAGATCTCGCCCCGCTGCACGGCGCGAATGGCCACCACCAACTCTGTATTCGCCGCCTTTTTGAGTACATATCCCGTGGCGCCTGCCTCAAGCATCAAGCGCAGGTACTCTTCGCTCTCGTGCATAGTCAACACCAGCACCTTGGTCTCGGGAAAGCGCTTCTTGATCTGCCGCGTGGCCTCGAGGCCACTAAAGCCGCCCAAGGTGATATCCATAATGACGATGTCGGGCCGCAATGCGGCTACCTGTTCGAGCGCCGCTTCACCGTCCGCGGCTTCCCCCACGACGACCATATCGGGCTGGACACTGAGCAACGTCTTGAGCCCTGCGCGCACGACCGGATGGTCATCGACGATAAGCAATCTGATCTGGTTCATGATCCTTCTCTGTATTCCAAAGGCAATTGAACGTAAACCGCCGTCCCCTGACCCGGGCTGGACTCGATGGTCAATGTGCCATGTAAAAGCGTGGCCCGCTCTCGCATACCGTATAGGCCCAAGTTGCCCTTATCCAGGTCATGGCCCATGATCTCATCGACCTCGAACCCTTGGCCGTCATCCTCGACCATCAGCACCACCGAGCGGCCGCGATTCTCTAAAAGCACGCTGACATTGCGCGCCCGAGCATGTTTTACGACGTTGGCCAGGGCTTCCTGCATGATGCGATACAGCGCGGTCTCTACCTCCGCCGGCAACCGCTGGTGATCAAAACCCACTGCTTGGAACTCGACCGGAATGTGAAAGCGATCCTGGTAACCGCGTAAATAGTGTCGGATGGCCGGTAAAAGGCCCAGATCATCTAGCACGCTGGGGCGCAACTCCAAAGCCAGATCGTGCACTTGTTCCAAAATCTGGGTGGCCAAATCACGCAAAGCGGCCAAGTGTTTAGCCGCCGCCGGAGAGGTATCCGATTGTGCCAGTACATCAAGGGTCATGAGCAACGAGCTCAAGGCCTGGCCCGTCTGGTCATGGAGCTCTCGCGCAATATGTTTGCGCTCTTCCTCTTGAGCCGTGAGTGCGCGATCCAGGAGTTGCCGTTGCAGTTCCTGTTCCTTGCGCAATTGCTCGTATAGGCGCGCGTTCTCGATGGCGATGCCCATTTGTCGCCCGATGGCGGTGAGCATCTCGGCCCGGCTCTTTGCGCGCTCACTGTGAATAAGCGGCGCCCTGGCCGCCAGCCCCATAACCCCCAAAACGCGCCCCTTGGCCTGCAACGGCACACAGGCATGGATATCCAACCCCCGCTCGCGCATCGCTTGGATCGGCATGCAGGAACCATCCGGCAAGCCGGGCAATACGATAGCTTTGCCCAGCTTGTTCAAACGACAGCACGCGGGTGGGTTTTTCTGACACAGCGCCCGATCTAACACCATTTGAGCAGGTACACCGCGGCTTGCGGCCAACACCGGCTTGGATACCCCTTCGTCCCATAACAGGATCCACCCGGCTGCGGCGCCGATCAGCTCCAACACCTTGTCTAGAGCACCGTCCATGATCTCGTCCAGATTGAGCGATTGGCTAACCGTAACCGCCATCGCGTTCAAGGTAGCCAGATCCTCGGCCTGGGCGCGCAACATCTGGGCCTGTTCGGCGAGGCTGCACTCCAGCCGATGTTTTTCCTCCCAGGTATCGGCTACCTGGTTGATCGCATCGGCCAGCACACCCAATTCATCGGCTGAACGCCGTTCCACGCGCGCAAGCTTGCCGCGACTGATGCCGCGAACGACCTGCACGAGCTGTGTTACGCGCCCGATGAGCACCCGCTCGGTCATCACTACGGCGATGAGCAGGGCAGCCAGAAGGGAGCCACCAGCCCAGATCAAGCGGTTACGCCCAAAGGCGATTAGATGGCTATCGATCTGTGCCGTGGAAAAATCGCTGATCAGCACACCAAGCACTTGATCTTGAGGGTCATGGCATACCTGGCATTCCCGGGTATTCTCAATAGCGTTCACGTTGCGAAATATCGGCCCCACCCGCTCATCGGTGAGCAAAATACTCTCGTTCCCGCTGGCGACCTGGCCTTGGTGACAGGCCAGACAAGTAACATCGGAGGGGTCAAAGGTAGTGCCGATCATGTCAGGATCGGCAGCCATGATGGTTCGGCCTGTCTTGTCCAACAGCCAGAGAGCCTGCAACTCGGGCTGTTTGGCCACGTCGGAGATAATCTGTTGCACTCTGGATAGATCGTTGGTCTGCATGGCATACCACAAGCTACCCTCGATAATCTGTCCCGCGTTGGCCGCCGAGAGACGCAAATTCTCCAGCATCAGCCGCCGCTGGTTGTGGTACTCAAAAAAAGAGAGAATGGCCAGCGTCACCAGCATGGGCATCAGAATACCCAACGCCACCTTAAGACGTAGACTGGAGGCGATGGAGGCTCTTTTGATCGTATTCACAAGAGAACCTTTCAAGCGACAAAAAAACGCGATCATCCTCGCTGTCTTTTATTTTACCACCGATCTTCCGATGAACATAACGCGGCAGATATTGCCCAGGAAATGCGGAGAGGCCAAAGGCGAGGCGGAAGCAAAGCGCCAAGACGCTTCCAAGATGAGCAGGCGCAAGGGCGCCAACGCCCCTGCGCCTCGTTAGCTACAGGACCTTGTCATCCACGCCGGCCAACTGCCGCAGCAGTTCCGTCTGGCCGAGATGGTAGGTCTCGTGAAAATAGAGAAAGAACAAGAACTGGCCCAATGTGGTGCTGCCCAAAAAGCTCTCCACCTTCTGGGCCAACTCCTCGGGGGTGATCCGTTCCAGGGCTTCAGCAATCCCCCCCTGGCTCTGCTCCAAAAGCTGGAGCATCGTTTCCAGAGGGATAATGTCCTCGCCATCCGCACAGACCGGCTCGGAGCCATAACCATACCGTTTGGCTTGAGCCTCGCTGAGAATCGAAGGGCGACCCAACCTCTGCAACACGAGGTTGCGGTTCTCCAGAATGTGCCCCAGCACCCAATTCATGCAATTGCCACGAACGGGAGGCTGGATTAGGCTGTCCGCATGGGTCAGGCCTTTCGTCTGGGCTTTGATGATGCTTAAATTGCGCGCAAAGGCGCCTGCCAAATCGTCGGGGGTGATCATATGCATCTCCTATTATTCTTAACTAGACTTGGTCACGCAACAACCGCGCGTCGCTCGTCGCCCAAGAGAGCTTGACGCTATCGCCGACGGCGAATTCGCCTAGACCCCGATCGGCGATGTTCTGCACCCGCGCGACGACGGTTTCGCCGGAGGGCAAAACTACCACAAAGCGGGTATCGGTGCCGACGTACACCGCCTCACGAATGACCCCGCTGAGCGCATGTCCGTTCGTTAGCCCCGGCCGAGTGAGTACGATCTTTTCGGGGCGTACGGTGATTGTCACCACATCGCCCGGCGCGCAGCCCTCCAGCGCAGCGGCATTTACTTCGCCACCTCCTGCAGCGACCCGCGCCTCCCCATCACAAACTCGCAACACCTGCGCCCGCAAAAAGTTGCTCTCGCCAATGAAATCGGCCACAAAGCGCGTTGCTGGCCGCTCGTACACGGTCACCGGATCGCCCACTTGGACGACTTCCCCATTATACATCACCGCGATGCGGTCGGACATGGTCAGGGCTTCTTCTTGGTCATGCGTCACATAGATAAAAGTGATGCCCACCTGCTGCTGCAAATGCTTGAGCTCGATCTGCATCTGTTTGCGCAGCTTGAGATCGAGCGCACCCAACGGCTCATCTAGCAAAAGCACCGCTGGTTCGTTGACCAACGCCCTGGCCAAAGCTACCCGCTGTTGCTGACCGCCGGAAAGTTGGTTTGGCCGGCGCTCCTCCACCCCCGGCAGGCGCACCAGCTCCAATGCTTGTTTGACTCGGCGCTCCCTCTCCCGGCGAGGGACTCCTTTTACCGCCAAGCCAAAAGCGATGTTTTCGGCCACGCTCAGGTGAGGGAAAAGTGCATAATTCTGAAAGACGATGTTCACCGGCCGCCGATAGGGAGGCACCCGCGCCATTGGTTTGCCCTCAATGAACACCTCGCCAGAGGTCGGCAGCTCAAAGCCGCCGATCAGACGCAGGGTGGTTGTTTTGCCGCAACCGCTGGGCCCCAACAACGTGAAAAACTCCCCCGAACGAATGGCCAGATCGACCTGGTTGACGGCCACCACCTGCTCATGGTGACCGCCAAAGACCTTGGTTACGTTGCGCAACTCGACGGATAACCCGGCCACGTGTTTCCTCTCCGCATCAAGTCTTGCGCCGCAGGCTCTCGGCCAGCGCCAGCACACCCATCGAAGAGACCATCACTACAGCGGCTAAGGTCACAATGAGCGGCAGACGGCTGGGAAAGCGCAATTGGGAATAAAGATAGATTGGCAATGTGGATTCGCGCCCTACCAAGAAAAAGCTCACTGCAAACTCGTCGAACGAGGTGGTGAACGAGGTAAGAAAAGCCGCAGCCACGGCCGGCGCGCAGATGGGCACCGTCACCCTGGAAAGGGTCTGCCAGTAGGTCGCGCCGAGATCCATGGCCGCTTCCTCTAAATTCGGCGGAAACCCCGCCAGACGCGAAGCCACAATGAGTAACACATAAGGGATACTGATGACCACATGCCCGATCCCTACGGTCCACAAGGAAAGGGACACTCCCACCATGCCAAAAAAAACGAGCAAGGCTACCCCTAATACTACGTAGGGGATTACCAACGGCAGGGAAGCCACGGCCAGGAACAATTCGCGCCCGACAAAGCGAAAACGACTTATGCCCACAGCTGCCATCGTGCCCAGCAAAGTGGAAACGGTCGAGGAAACTATGCCGATGAGCAAGCTGTTGCCCACCGCCTTGAGCAGCTCCTTAGCCTTGAGCAACTCACCATACCATCTCAGGGTGAACCCCTTATAGGGAAATACAAGAATTACGGAATCGTTAAAAGAAAAAACAACCAATATAAAAATAGGAATATAGAGAAATACAGCAATTACAATAAAATAGAGCGTCCCGATGAAGGGCGCCCCCGGTCGTCTCATCAGGAGCCCTCCATGGTCATAAGCTGCGTAGAGCGGCCAAAGGCCAACACCAATATCAGCATAAGCAACAGCATGACAAAGCTCATCAACGAACCCATGGGCCAATTCAATGCGCGCGCAAACTGATCCTGGATAATATTACCGTACATCACCCCTTTCACGCCCCCCACCAACGCCGGCGTCACCCACTCCCCCAAGGTGGGGATGAAAACAAAGGCGAAACCGGCCGCCACGCCCGGCAAGCTCAGGGGCAACGTGACGCGCAAAAAGGTCTGCCACGGTGGGCACCCCAAATCTGCCGCCGCCTCCAAGAGATGACGATCGATGCGATCTAGAGCAGCAAAGATGGGCAGGGCTACAAAAGGAATCCAGGAATACACCAACGCGATAATCACTGCCCCCCGTGAGTAGAGCAAGATCGGCCTGGGCTCGGGCATCAACCGCAATGAGACCAGCAGAGAGCTCAACACCCCTTCCGAGCCGAGGATAAGCTTCCAAGCCAAAACGCGCAACAAGAAACTGGTCCAGGCTGGCGCCAAGATCAGAGTCAGTAGCGCAATACGTTTGGGCCCGGCATGAAAAGCCAGATAGTAAGCCACGGGATAAGATAATATAACACAATATATCGAAGTCTCAAGGGATATCAACACAGTGCGCAATAGCAAATGATGAAAGGCCGTGTTTTGTAAGAATGCCTGATAATGTTCCAGGCTGAAACGCTGCCGCGCCGCCCCAAAACTACCTTCGCGCACGGTAAAGCTGGCCATCACCAACATGGGCAGCACCAAGAAAAAGAGCAGTAGCAACGTCGGCGGTATCATGAGCAAGGCAACCCGCGTGCGGGTATTCATCGATTCTTCTGTCCTTCTGACGAATGTACTTGTTAATACGGGGAAGGCTTGTCCGCCTTCCCCGTACTAGCGACGACATCACTACGGCGCAGCCTTGACCTCGTCCCACAGCGTGGTCCACTTTTGGCGTTGTTCTTCGGTGATCGACTTGAAAAAGATGGTCTTTTGCAGCACGTCGGGCTGATCCAGTTGGAAAAGCTTGACCAGTTCCGGATCGGTAAGCTTCGCCACCTCCGCGTTGGCCGCGCCATAACCGTACTGGTTGGCCATCTCGGCCATCGACTCGACGGAGATCATGGCATCGATATAGTCGTGGGCCAGGTCCGGGTTTTTAGCGCTTTTGGGAATAGCAAAGCCATAGATCCACCCCATGCGCCCCTCTTTAGGCGTGATATATTCAACGGGCACCCCTTGCGCTTTGACGGCCACGTAAGCATCGGGCCAGGTGTTCACCCCCAACCAGACCTCGCCGGAGGCCACCTGTTGGTTGATCTCGGTATAATCGGTCCAATAACCGAGCAGGTTGGGCTTGAGCTCGATCAGCTTCTTTTTAACCGCCTCGAGCTGCTGATCGTCCATATTCCAGGGATCATACCCCAAGACAACGGCCGTCATGATCACAGCCGCCTCGGCCGAGTCATAGATGGAGACATGGCCGGCGTACTGCGGATCCCAAATATCGGCCCAAGAATCGGGCACCTCCTTCACCTTGTCGGTGCGCACCAAGATCGAATCATAGCCCCATTCCCAGGGCACCAGATATTGTTTGCCCTTGTATTGACCCTGAGCGGCCAATTCGGGCATAATGCCCTTCCAGTTCTTGAGCTTGGAGGTATCGATGGGCTGCAACAAATCGTTCTCCACATAGATTTGCAGCCAGCCGATATGCGGATGCACCAAATCGGCGACAAAGCCGGATTGGAGCTTGGCATAGGCCTCGGCATCCTCGGCGAAAAAGACGTAATCGACCTTTACATCAGGATGCTTGGCGGCAAACTCTTTCCAAAAGACCGGCTGCTCATACCCCGACCATTCGAGGACGACCAGCGGGCCCCTCTCCTTCTTGGCGCAGGCCCCAACAAGGCCCAGGAGGAGCGCCAAAATCATGGCACCCAAGACACAGCGAACGGCAAATCTCGGCTTGTACATGCTTCCTCACTTTTCCGCGCAGAATTGTGATGACCACCTAGTAAAAAAGCCCAAGCAAGGCCAAAGCGCCAGCTCAGGATACATTGCGGGGAGGGGTTACTGCCCCACAATTTGGAAAGCCGATCGCCACAAGCTTTGAGGAAAACACCTTGGAGCGCTCGCGCGTCTGTGCTGGCGCTCCCTCAGGACAGCGCGTTCGATCGTTACTTGTGGCAAATTCAGAGCGATTGCCTGCCGCAACCAAATGGAAGGCAACCCACGTAACAAGAGGAGAGAAGAGACACGCACCCCACTGGACGATGTACCGCGTGTCTGGGCGGAGCTGTCAACCGAAACGCCGGAGGGGAAAAAGCCCCGATCCAGAACATCGACAGCTTGATTCTAAATCCATGTTATACGCATTACCAAGGCTAATGCAAATGAAGCACACTCGATCATGGCGTCGGCCTCGCGCAGATTCACGGCCATCGGCTTTTCCACGATCACGTGGCGGCCGCTCTCCAGAGCGGCGATGGCTAGAGGGGCATGGGAAGGGTGAGGTGTGGCCACTGAGACCACCTCGATGCGCTCATCGCGTAGCATCTCGGCGGCATCGCTATAGGCGGCCAGGCCAAATTGTTCGCGGGCCAAGGCGAGCCTTTCCGGGTTGGTGTCGCACACAGCGACGAGCTCATACTCGGGAAGGGCGTCATAGGCGACGGCGTGGATGCGGCCGACGCCAAGACCGATGACAGCGGCACCAAGAGGGCTCATGGTCGTTCCTTTCTGCTCGCTACCAGGGCGCGGGCAAAGTGTGGGCCGATACTTCGATGAGGGCCAGTTCACGGCGAGACAGGGTTTCGCGCAGGGCAACGCCCAGATCCTCATAAGAACAAAGCCGCACCCCTCTGATACCAAAACTCTCGGCAAAGGCGACGAAATCGGGGTTGGCCAGCTCCGTGGCCACCGTACGGCCCTCATATCGCCGTTGCTGATGGCGATAGATGGCCCCGTAGCGATCATTGTTGAACAACACGATCGTCAAATCCAAACCGTACAGCGCGGCCGTGGCCAGCTCCTGACAAGTAAAGAGGAACCCGCCATCGCCGCACAGGGCGACCACCGGGCGATCGGGACGGGCCAATTTGGCCCCGATGGCTGCGGGCAAACCGTAGCCCAGCGCCATAAAGTAATAAGGGTTGAGCAAGGTACGGGGCTCATACACCTCCAAGTAACGCGCCGCCCAATAGGCAGGCAGAGTCATATCGAGGCCGAGTATCCCCTCGCGCCCCAGGGCCGAACGCAGATCGCCCAAAATGCGGGCGATTTGAGGCGCGCGTTCGTGGAGCCGTTGATACGCTTGTGCTTTGGCCCTGGCTACCTCCTCTCGCGGGCCAGGGCGCGACCGGCGCGGCAAACGTTGCAACAACGCACCCAGAGCAGCCTTGATCTCACCCACAATCCCGACCTCGGTCGGATAGAGCCGGCCGATATTTTCGGCCAACGGGTCGATATGGATGAGCGGCTTGGGCAAGGCCAACTCGCCGTTGCGCGTCTCCATGGCCCCCAGGCGTGTGCCTATGGCCAGGCCGACATCGGCCCGGACGAGAAGCGGCTCGACAGCCTCGCGATCCATAAAAGCGGCGCCCAGACACAGCGGGTGATCCTCTGGCAGGGTGCCCTTGCCCACGGGATCGGTGAGCACTACGGCGCCCAGGCGCTCGGCCAGCTCGAGCAGTTCGGCGTTGGCGGCAGCAGCGGTCACCCCCCAGCCGGCATAGATCAGCGGGCGCTCGCTTTGGGCGAGAAGCGCGGCGGCTTGGGCCAGCTCTTCCTCGGCTACCTGAGGGCGCAGCCGGGCCTCTTGTTCGGGAAGGGCCACTTCCTCCTGTGTTCCCAAGATATCCAAAGGAATCTCCACATGGACGGGGCCCGGCCAGCCCTCCTGCGCCCGCTCCAGCGCGATGTGGATGAGGACAGGTATATCGCCGACCCGCTCGGCGCGGCCTCCCCATTTGGTGATGGCGGCCAACATCCCTCGCTGATCCTTGAGTTCGTGCAGGTTCCCCAGGCCACGATAACGCGAATCGACATCGCTGTGCACCAGGAGCAGCGGCACGCCATCGGCATAGGCCTGACCCAGCGCCGTGGAGGCGTTGGTCACGCCCGGTCCGGTGATGGCCAGCACGACGCCTACCCTGCCCGAGGCGCGAGCATAGCCATCGGCCATAAAGGCAGCGCCGCCTTCGTGGCGAGCCAGGATGTGGCGAATCTGCGGGCGGTCGTACAGCGCATCATAGATCTCGAGCGTGTGCACGCCGGGAATGCCAAAAACAGTCTCGACGCTCTCGCGCAATAGCGCGGCGACGACCGCCTGCCCCCCTTTCATCGATGACATCGTTTCCTCCTCTCATATCATAATAGATCTGGGCGCTTACAAGAGCGGCCGCAGGTCGTTCAACGCCGTCTGCCCGCCCAGCCCCAGAATCTCGTCCGCAGACACGCCCTGGGCACGCAACGGCTCAATGATATCAAGCTTCAGATCGGGCACGTACATGGATAGCAATGAGGCGATTCTCTTCGGCTCCAGCGAGACCGCCCCGAGGGAAGCGGGCAACAGGCAGGTCTGGCCCGGCCGCAACACCTCTGCCCCGGCCCCGCCGGCCACCCGGCAAGCGCCCTCGATGGCGGCCAGGACTACGAAACGTCTCCCCTCCAGAAGGACATCCTCCGGCTCGGCCAGATCCAAACGCTCCATAGCGAAATGGCGGCAGGCTAACACATAGGTGCGCCGGTTGCGCCCCTCGGCGAGCACGACTTGGCGTGTGCGGCAATCAAAATCTTCCTCGATGTGGATCATGTCGGACAATTCCTGGGCACGCTCTCGCTCACGTCCTGGCTCGGCCCTATCCATAAAATGATTGAGCCCTATGGTGATATCCGAGTTCTGCATGATCTCACAAAAGAGCATGCCGCCCCGAGAATAATGCATCGTGCCGGCGTAAAGCAAAAAAGCTTCCCCAGGCTGGGGCTCATACTCGCGCATACAGGCGCGCGATTCGCGGCGCAGCAACGCCTCGACCAATTCCTCTCGAGTAAGCCCAGCGCGAGGACCCGCATGGATGGTGGCCCCCGCGCGCACGCCCAACATGTACCAAGCTTCGGTCTTGCCGGTATCGAACGAACCCATCGACCGGGCTTGCTCGTCGTCGGGATGAATCTGCTCGCCCAAAGGATGAGTAGCGTCCAGGAATTTGATCAGCAACGGAAAGCGGGCACCGAAGCGGGCTACTATCTCGCTGCCCAACAGCGCCTGGCCATAACCCTCGATGAGTTGATGCAACGTGTGCCCCGCGAGTGGGCCGTTGCGCACTATACTCGATTCCCCTGGCCGATCCACCGCCTCCCAAGTCTCGGCCAGACGATGATCGTCGGACAAGCCCTCCTTAGCAAATGCCTCGGCGATCCAGCGCCCGCCAAAACCATAATTGCGCAAGATCTCGCGAAAACGCAGCGGATAAAGTCCTTCCATGACCTTTCTCCCGACAGCCTCATGTATTATTCCGCGCTCGGCACATACTATCATGCTCCTGGATGTCCGTCACCTCGTCGAACGAGAGTTCAAGGTAAGCCATCAAGAATCACGGCACGTTCCATGGGGATGCAATTGCCTGCCTT
>JACIWY010000119.1 GCA_014360745.1 Chloroflexota bacterium | reverse complement strand
CGTTCAAGCGCGTTACTGCTGGCCAACACCCGCCGGTTCTCCGTAATGACGTGTCGACAGCGCCGGCGCACGAAAAAGACATCGGTCTGGGGGCTGGCTCCACCGTCAAGAATCGCCTCCGGGTCAATGCCTAGGCGCCGCAGCTCCTCGGCATGGATACGCTCCGGCAAAAGAGGCTCCAACTCCTCCCAAGGGATGGCCTCCAAGTCGCGCAGGTGGGTGATGCCCGGGTACCGCTCCTGCAACAAACGCACACCGATACGCCCCTCGGCCACGCGCCGATTGAACAGGGGGCCCGTGTTGCGGTGGCGCACCCCGCTATCGATCACTAGCACCTCGTAGCCGTCTGGAATGGGCACATGGCGATAAATATAGCCCCCATCCGCACGAGGCCGGCAATCGAGAAACAGGGCGTGACCCTGACGGGCCAGGATGGAGATAAACTGATCCATGATCCCGCCCCGCGTGCCCACATACCATTCGGCACGCCCGCAGGCATCGGCCAATGCCGCGCCCGAAAGGGCCAAGCTGTTGAGCGTTACCAAGGCCACGGCCACCACCACGGTCAGCGCCGACGAGGAAGACAACCCCGCCCCTCGCGGCACACCGTAGGGCGGTGCGCCGTCCAACAGGCCATCAAAGCCGCGTAGCCCGGGGCCGAACTCACGCTCTAAGAGCTGTGCCGGCCCTTGCGCATAGTTGGCCCAGTCACCCATGGGCTGCGGCGGGACATCGTTCGCGATGCGAAACGCCCGCTCTTCGAACGTTTCCTCCATGTTGGCCAGTTGCACCACATCGTCGTTGCGCGGCCGCGCCAGCAGGAGCAGGTCCTTATCCAAAGCCATGGGCAGGACAAAGCCGTGATTATAATCCGTATGCTCGCCGATCAGGTTCACGCGCCCTGGCGCGCGAAAAAGGAAAACCCGACCCGGCCCATAGCGCCGATGGAAGGCTTGGAGCGTCCGCTCATAACGCGCGGCTTGTCCACTATCAAGCTCGATCCCCTGGCCGTAGATGCGTTTCAACGCCGCGACCTGCTCCGTAGACAGCATGGAAGATGCCCCCTTATTCTGCGTTCAACCTAATCGAATACCCCCACAGCGTATGCCTCGCCGCTGGCCCGACTGTACACGACGATGCGGTCCGCCGATCCACGCCCGACGCTGGAAGGAATCCGGAATAAAAAGAACTCGGCCTGGTAGGGGCGCTCCTCCAGCTCGATAAAAACATGGGCAGGATGGTCATAGTCATCCCCTTTGACCAGGCGGATGTCCACTTGTGACCCTTTGCCATCATAGCTGAAGCCTTGTATAATCAGCGTCTGTAACCCGGCGACGATGGCCTTGCCGCCTACGCCATGGCTACCGCTGAGCTCGGCTGTATTGCCCACGTCGGTAAAGGTTTCCTCCGGAGCCACCTCATAAGGTGTCGGGTAAGGGGTTACGGTGGGCAACGGGGTCTCGGTGGGGGTCGCCGTGGCCACGGGCGGTGGTGTGGCCGTGGGTTGAGGGGTGGGGCTTGGTATAGACTTGGGTGATCGAGCTGCACATGCCACCAACAGCCCCCCAAGCGCGAGGATCAAGACCATCTGTCGTAGACGTTTCATGTCTGACTCCATGTCATTAAGGTCCACAGAGATCGCCCCAGATTATAGCGAAAACGGTTTATGGTTCCAATGCCCCCACAGGTAGTTGTCTTGGGAGCCGGACCGACCGGCCTGGCTCTAGCCCTGAAATTGCTCCAACGTCGCGATGCGCCTCGGGTGGCGTTAGTGGAACGCGCATCCCAAGTGGGCGGCCTGGCGGCCAGCTTTACCTGCGAGGGTATTCACCTGGATTATGGCAGCCACCGCCTGCACGAGGTGGTGCGCGCCCCTATCCTGCGCGATCTGCAGGAACTGCTCGGTGCCGATCTGCTTCACCGCCCGCGCCGGGGGCGCATCCTCATTCAGGGGCGATTCATTGGCTATCCGCTTGCCCCGCTCGACTTGTTGTTGAACTTGCCACCCTCCTTTTTTTTGCGCCTTGGGCTAGATGTGTTGGCCAGCCCGTTCCGCCGCGCCGCGCTCGACGGAGACGGGGCCTCTTATGCCGAGGTGCTGCGCGCCCGCTTGGGCCCCACCTTGTGCGAGGCGTTGTACTTTCCCTTTGCGCGCAAGCTGTGGGGGCTGCCACCGGAAGAGATCGCCGTCGAACAGGCGCGACGGCGAGTTTCGGCGGACAGCTTGAGCAAGATGATCCGCCGCGTCGTCTCCGCCCTCCCCGGTATCAGGGAGCCCGGCGCCGGTCATGGTTACTATTATCCGCGACAAGGCTTTGGTCAGATCAGCAACGCCTTGGCCGAAAAAGTGCGCCAGCTGGGGGGCGAAATCCTCTTGAACACCGAGCTGCGTGAAATCGTGTTGGCCGGCGAACAGGTAGCCACCCTGCGCCTCGGATCGAGCAAAGATCGGGCGGACGGGCCGCTTCAAGACCTGCGTCCGGACATGATCCTGGCCACCATACCCATCACCGAGTTGGTCGCTGCGATCCGGCCAGGCGTGCCTCAAGCGGTGCAAAAGAGCGCCGCGAGCTTGCGCTATCGGGCCATTCGTTTCTGTTATCTCATCCTGGACACAGATCGGGTGACGCCCTACGATGCTCACTATTTCCCGCAGACCGATCTTTGCTTCAGCCGCGTGTCGGAAGCCAAGAACTATTCGGGGGCCGTCGAGCCTCGCGGCCTCACCGCGCTCTGCGCCGAGATCCCCTTCTGGCCCGGCGAGGAGGTCGGCGAGCTCTCGGCCGAGGTCTTGGCCGAGCGGGTGTTGCGTGATCTCGAGCGAGCGGGGTTGCACATTCGCGTTCCGGTGCGCCACGTCTTGGCCAAACGCTACGACTATGCCTATCCCTCGTACGATTTGGCCTTTGCCGAGCACTTGGCGGTCGTGCGCGATTATATGGCCACGATCGCCAACCTCATTCCCTTGGGGCGTCAGGCCGATTTTGCACATGATAACCTCCATCACGCTCTGGAGGTAGCCTACGCGGCAGCCGAGTGTCTGCGCCCGGACCTTTCCTGGGACAAGGCGTTATGGGCACGGCATCGCCTGACTTTTGCCGAGCACGTCGTGGTGGATTAGACTTGGCTTGCATGTGCAGAACCGTCCGGCAGATATGATTTGCACGAGGGTACATGGATACCGAAATTCAGGTCAGTGTCATCATCCCGGCCTACAACGAAGAGGCCGCCATCGTCCAAGTGGTGCGCGGCGTCATCGATGTTATGCAGCCCTTGGGCATTCCCTACGAGATCCTTGTCGTCGATGATGGTTCTACGGACGGCACAGGCGTTCAATGCCAAGCTTGCCCTCAGGTGCGCGTGCTCAGGCACCACGCGAATCGCGGCACCGGCGCGGCGCGAACCACCGGCGTGCTTGCGGCTCAGGGAGAGATCTTGGTGATGATCGACGCCGACGGCACCTACCCGGTAGAGGCCATTCCGCAGATGCTGCAAGAAATGGAGCGCTGCGACATGGTCATCGGCGCACGCAAGCAGGAGCGGGGCACGTTGCGCCTTTTGCGCTCCGCAGCCAAGGAATTCATCAAGGCTCTAGCCTCGTATCTGACGCGCACCCCCATCCCTGACCTGAATTCGGGCCTGCGGGCCATGCGCCGCTCCAAGGTGCTCGAGTTTTTGCCCATCCTGCCCGAAACCCACTCCTGGGTCAGCACCATCACCATGGCATTTCTCAGCAGCCATTATTCCGTTTGTTGGATACCCATCGAATATTACCAACGGATCGGGCGCTCTACCTTTCACCCCATCACCGATACCTATAACTATCTGACCCTGGTGGTGCGGGCGATCATGTATTTTAACCCATTGCGCGTCTTTTTGCCCTTGACACTTTTTTTATTTACGCTAGGCGTTTTCAAGATGATCTTTGATATCTTTCGTTTCGGGAATTTTCACTTTCCCGCGTCTACCGTCATGTTGGTGTTGACGTCGGTACAGGTGGGGGCCATCGGCCTGCTGGCCGACCTGATAGTGCGCCGGAGCAAGTTATGAGAATCTGCTTCCTGAGCTCTGCGTACCCCCGCTATACCGGAGACGGCATTGCCTCTTTTGTGCGCAGCTTGGCCGTGGCCTTGGTACAAATAGGGCATGAAGTAGTGGTCGTAGCTCCCCATGACCCCGCTGTGAGCGCCACGGATCAAGCCGGCGTGCAGGTGCACCGCTTTCGCTACCCGCCCTATAGCGATCGCTATCTGGCCGGGCATGGCCGCGCCTTTGAGGGAGACGTGCGCCTGCGCCGTTGGACGCCTTTGCTTATGCCTGGATTTATCCTTTCCGGTGTGGCGCAGGCGCTGATGTTGCATCGGCGCTTGTCGTTCGACCTGTTTCACACCCATTGGGCCCTGCCCGGCAGCTTGATGGGAGCCGCCGTCTCCTCTTTGACCGGACGCCCTTTTGTCGCCAGCCTGCATGGCTCTAGCGCCTATTTTGCCGCGGCCAATCCGCTCTATACCGCCGTAGCGCGCCAGGCTCTCGGGCGTGCTCGCTATGTCATCGCCTGTAGCCCGAACCTGCACGAAAAGGCCCTTTATCTCGGCGCTGCGCCTTCTCGTGCTGTCATTATTCCCTACGGCGTCGACGCTACCCGCTACATGAACGGCGATGGGCCCGGTATGCGAGCCAGGCTGGGCCTGCCCGCCGAGGCTCCGCTCATAGGCGCTCTGGGCCGCTTGGCCTATAAGAAAGGCTTTGCCCACCTGATCGCCGCCATGCCCCAAGTGTTGGCCGCTTGTCCGGATGCGCGTTGCGTCATCGGCGGGGATGGCGACCTGCGCGATGAGCTCCAAGAACAGATCCGCGCACTCGGCCTTGAGGAGCGCGTCTTTATGGTGGGCAATATCCCCTGGGTCGACACCCCCGATTTTTACGCCATGTGCGACGTAGTAGCCGTGCCCTCCGTCGTCGATGCCAGCGGCAATACCGATGGCCTGCCCAACGTCTTGCTCGAGGCCATGGCCAGCCGTCGTGCGGTGGTGGCCAGCCGGGTGGCGGGGATTCCGTTGGCCATAGAGGACGGCATAAGCGGAGTGCTCGTGCCACCGGCAGAGCAAGGGGAATTGGCCCAGGCCCTGATCCGCCTGTTAAACGATAGCGCCGCCCGACGCCGTTTGGGCGAGGCCGCCGGGCAGCGCATGGCTGAGGCTTTTACCTGGCAGGAGATCGCTTCTCGTCATCTCGAACTGTACGAGCGGGCCGTTCGCGAAGGGAAACAGCGGACATGAGCTTGGCTCGTTGGTTGCGCCCCTCCGCCGGGCGTCTGGAGGATCGCGCCCTGCGCGTTCGCAAAGCGAACAAGATACTAGCCGTGCTCACCGAGGAGCTCGGAGGTGATCTTGCAAATTTGACCTGTCTCGACGTGGGGTGTTCGGCGGGATTGATCACCGAACGATTGGCGCAACGATTTCGCCTCACCGTCGGCGTCGAGCTGGATGCGAACGCACTGGCCGGCCGCGAGCGCAGCGATGCAATCGGGTTATACTTTATCTGCGGCGACGGCGAACGATTGCCGCTTCAAGATCATAGCGTGGATGTCGTCATCTGCGCCCAAGTCTATGAGCATGTCGGCGATACAAGGCGATTGTTCGCCGAGATCGACCGAGTGTTGGCGCCCGGCGGCGTTTGCTTTTTCAGCGGCCCCAACAAATGGTTTCCCATCGAGATGCATACCGGGTTGCCGCTTCTCCATTGGTTGCCTCGCCCCTGGGCGGTAGCCCTCTCGCGGCGCCTGGGGCGCGGTGAATACGACGTGCGCCCCCTTACGATCGGCGCATTGCGGCGACGATTATACGCTTTTGAAATCAAAGATTATACCTTGGCCATGCTGCGCGAGCCACAGACCTATTCATGCGCAGACGAACTGGGCGGCTTGGCTTGGATCGGCTCTTTACCCGGCTGGCTGCTCAAGTGGTTGCTCCCTCTGACGCCTAACGTGAACTGGATCCTGCGCCCCAAAGGAGCCGGCCATGGCTGCCTATAGGATCGCCATCGACGCCTTGGGCATCAGCCAGCCTGGAGGAGGACGCTCGGCCACCTTGAACCTGCTCGAGCCTTTGCTACAGATCGACAAGGAAAACGAATACTTGCTTTTCCTCGATCGACAGGAGCCTACCCTGCCGCCAGGCGAGAATGTGCGTACGATCCTGGCGCCTACCCGCCAACGTTTCGCCGTCCGCGCTTGGGCGCAGGCTACTTGGCCCAACCTTCTGCGCCGCGAGCGGGTCGATTTGATCCACCACACCAAGAATCTGGTCACCTTTTTGAATCCCTGCCCTACGGCGGTGACCATCCATGATTTGACCATCCTGGTGCATCCCGAAATTTTCCCCCGGGTCGACGTGCTCTATTGGCGCACCGTCGAGAAGCTGGCCGTGAACAGCGTCGATCGCGTCATCGCCGTGTCAGACGTGACCGCCGCCGACGTGATCCACTTTTACGGGACGCCTCAAGAACGCGTTGTCGTCATTTATGAGGGCATCGATGAAGCTTTTCGCCCGGCGGCGCCGGAGCAAATCGCCGAGGTGCGGATGCGCTATGGCTTGCCCGAACGCTATCTATTGCACGTGGGGAGTATCTCGCTCAAAAAGAACTTGGCCACCTTGGCCCGTGCCTACGGCCGACTGGTGCGCGAAGAGAATTTCGACGGCGCGTTGGTGTTGGTCGGCCGCTCTTATTGGGAGGGAGGCGATCGGGCCCTCGACGCTTATATAGCCGAACAAACCGCCAACCGGAGCGCTGGCGCAGTGCGTATCATCCGCACGGGGCCGGTGCCACAGGGGGATCTGCCGGCGCTGTACAGTGGGGCAACCTGTTTCGTTTTCCCCTCTCTGCATGAGGGATTTGGGCTTGTGCCCCTCGAAGCCGCGGCTTGCGGCACGCCGGTGGTTTCTTCGCGGGTAGGCGTGATGGAGCAACTGTTGGAAGGGGTGGCCCTTTTCCTGCAAGACCCTCACGACGAAGCCCATCTGGCCGAGACCCTCGCCTCGCTCCTCGCCGATCCGGCCCGTTTGAGCGAAATGCGCGCCGCCGGGCTGGCCGCGGCACCGCGATGGTCGCGCCGACGCGCTGCCCAGGAGACGTTGGCCTTGTACAAAACGCTGGCCTCCGGCACCAACCCCCCGAAGGAGTAAGCATCCTGTGGAAGAGACGCAAGGCACGATTCGAGCTGAGGAAGTGATGCGCGCCTACGACGCCAAGTTCGGCGCCGAGGGGTTTCGCAACAACGAGACCTTTTACCGCTGGGCGCTTGACTTTGTTGCCCCGCAACCGGGAGAATTGCTCCTCGACGTGGCCTGTGGGCTCGGCGACCTGCTCCGCTTTGCCGCTGCGCGCGGCGTGCAGGCCTATGGCGTGGATCTTTCGTCGGTGGCGGCGCGAGCCACAGCAAACAAAGTACCGGCCGCCCATGTCGCCGTGGCCAACGGCGAGCGGCTGCCCTTCGCCGATGAAACGTTCGATCATGTCACCATCCTGGGCAGCCTGGAACATTTCCTAGACCCCGGCCAGGGGTTGCTAGAGATCCGGCGCGTGCTCAAATGGGGTGGGCACGCGCTCGTTCTGGTGCCCAACAGCTACTACCTGCCCGATATCCTGTGGCGCGTTGTGCGCACCGGGCGCGGCCCCGATCATAAACAGATCGTCGAGCGTTTCGCCGCCTGCCAGGATTGGCGCGCTTTTATCGAGGCCGGGGGGTTACGGGTGTTGCGCGTGCGCCGTTTCAACTTTCAGTGGCCGCGCAGCCGCGATGATTGGGCCTGGTATCGAGCCAACCCCCGGCGATTGTTAGGGCTTTTAGCTGCGCCTTTTATTCCCTTCAACCTCTCTCACAGCTTTCTGTATCTTTGCCAAAAGGACCCGGCCAGCCGAGACAAGACGTATCATCCTCCCCGATGGCCAGCTCCCCCTCGCTTGGCGGATCTGCCGTAATATGAGCCTCCCAAGCCTGCTCCGGTTCTTGCGCGCTCATTTGCGGCCATCGGCGGACGGCCATCCCACTACCCAGCCCGAGCCGCATGCCCCTGTCTGGCGTCGCGTGGTCACGTGGCTAGGGCTTCTGATCGTTTGCTTGGTAGGCTATGCCATCTTCCGCCGGGCGCAAACCGACATCGGGCAGATCTCCTCGCGGCTTGGCGAGATGAACATCCCCTTCACCTTGGGTTCCCTTGGGCTCACGCTGGTTTGCATCGTTTTGGGGGGCATTTCCTGGTATCTGGTGTTGAGGTCCACAGGCCAAAAGCCTCCCCTCCGAGAGTGTTTGCGCGTTCAGTTTCTCTCCAACCTCGGAGGCTACTTGCCGGGATATGGTTGGAAATATGTGGGCAAAGGGCTGCTCAGTCGCCACTTTGCGCCCACCTCAGCCGTATCCGCCGCCGTGCTTGTAGAGTTCGCATCCTTGGCCGTCACCCGCCTTGTGGTGGCGTTGGTCGTCATGCCCGCCTCTTTTGTCCGGCGTTTCGGCTTTGCTTTCTCTTGGTGGCAAAGGGGCGCTCTGTGGCTCTTTGCTTTGGCGCTGCTCCTCGTCCTCCCTTGGGGCCTCCCACGCCTTGCCGCTCTATGGCAACGCCGCAATCCCGTGCGCTGGCCGCTGCCGACCATCCATGCGCTCCGACTGTTGGGCGCCTTGTTGCTCATGTGCCTAACTTGGCTGGTCTACGGGGCCGGTTTTGGCCTGCTGGTGCGCTCCATCGATCCCACCTTCTCCTGGGATCAGGTGCCTTTGCTCCTTTTTGGGACGACGGCTTCATTCCTGGTCGGCCTGTTGGTCTTTTTCGTTCCCGCCGGGCTCACCATCCGCGAAGGGGTCATCCTATTCACTCTAGAGGATGCCCTTCCGCCCACAGTCGCTCTCACGGCAGCCATCCTCAGCCGACTTTTATTGCTGATTGCCGAGCTGTTGGGTGCAGCCATCGGCGCCATAATGTCTCAATGGGGTGCTATTATGTCAATAACACGAAGGGATTAGGGCCGGATTAAAGCTATGTTCTCGATGTCATGAGCGAGGGCGTCGATTCGGTTGCCCGCGATCAAAAAATAGCCCGAACGGGCGATTGATTTCGGCCCGCGCGTATGCTTAAATGAGAGCAGGTTCATGATGCGCCAAAGGGGCCATCTGTGGCCACCAACCTATAAAGGCGCCAAGTATTTTGATCCTGTTTTCTTAAGGAGAAAGGCAAGTGATGAAGACACGAATTGTTTTGGCTATGCTGTTGATCTTGGCCGCCCTTCAGGGGCTTGGCCTGGTCGCCAGCGCCCAGGGGCCCGCGG
>JACIWY010000118.1 GCA_014360745.1 Chloroflexota bacterium | reverse complement strand
CAACTTGGCGGAGCAGAGCTGCCGCCCTGTGGTGCGATGCTCCTCTAAGGAAAGATAGGCGCCCGGCGAGCGGATGAGCTGACTGACGACTACCCGTTCGGCACCGTTGATGATAAAAGTGCCATGCTCGGTCATGAGCGGAAAGTCGCCGATATAGACCTCTTGCACAATCGGCTGATCGGTATCGCGGTTGTACAGGAGCACGGTCACATAAAGCGGGGCGGCATAGGTCGCCTCTCGCTCGCGACATTCTTCGATGGAATAGATCGGCTCGTCAAAGCGATAATCCAGGCCGAAATCCTGGTTGATGTCCTCGTTAAAGCCTGGGAAGTGCAGTTCGAGATTTTTCTTGAAACTGACGATGGGCGAAATCTCGTCGAAAAGCTCGCGCAATCCCTCCCTCTGGAACCATTCGAACGAATCGAGTTGGGTCTTGATCAGATCGGGGATCTCCATCACTTCGGGAATGCGGGCATACGACTTGCGTTGCCCGTTCCGACCATTGTGCCCGTTGTGTCTTTTATGTGCTATCTTGCGTTCAACTAGTGCAACTGCCATGGATTATCCTTCTCCTTATGGCTAAGAGATCGAGACCGTCGGGCTATGTTGCCGTTTGAACCGGGTGAGCATAAAAAGGAAAAATAACCTCTGAACGATCAGGTGGCTGCCAAGACGCGCCGCCGATGGATTCTGTTGATGAATGGATCGTCGCTGTTCCGACGGTACCTGCTATTTACCCAGCAGGGCCTCTTACATGGGGCGTGGTTTGCGCGCTTGAGGATGCGGAATGAATACAAACTTCACCTATTGGCATAATAAGCAGCCTATCATTATACGACAAATCAATCTTCTGTCAAATTTTCATCAAACACGTGTGCCCTAGGGGGATGAGCATATCCCAATATATGCCCGTCGGTCAATCGTTGTGTTGGGCCTCTACGCCACTCCGTGACACGATGGGCAACCATTCGCGACCATCGCGCCGGATAAATGCATCGGCCGAACGTGGCCCCTGGCTTCCCCGCCGATAGAGCTCGGGCTCAATGCCGTCGGTCAGCGGATCTACCAATTGCCAGGCCAGTTCGATTTCATCATTGCGAGCAAAGAGCGAAGCATCGCCCTGGATGGCATCCAACAGCAGCCGTTCGTAGGCGTCGGGCAGAATGTTCTCGCCGTAGCGCTGGCCGTAGCGGAATTCCATGTCCACCGGTTCGGCGCGCATACCCGCGCCGGGCACCTTGGTTTGAAAACGAAGCAGCATGCCCTCGTTCGGCTGGATAAAGAGCGACAGCCGATTGGGCCCAAGCTCCGTGCTCTCCGGGAAGAGCAGGTGGGGCACGGCGTGAAACTGCAAGGTGATTTCGGTGGTCTTGGCCGCCAGCGCTTTGCCGCTGCGCACATAAAAGGGCACGCCCTGCCAACGCCAATTATCTATGTAAACCTTCAAGGCCAAATAGGTAGGGGTATTAGATTGGGGGTCTACATTGGGCTCTTGGCGATACCCCTCATACTGGCCCCACACGCCATGTTCGCGAGGGATGGGGCGGATGGCTTGTAACACCTTCACCTTTTCATCGCGCAGCATCTTGGCCGAAAAGGCCGACGGTGGCTCCATGGCCGTCAGCGTCAAAAGCTGTAATAGGTGGTTCTGAAACATATCGCGCACCACGCCGGCCCGGTCATAGTATGCCCCTCGATGCTCCACGCCGATCTTTTCTGCCATGGTGATCTGCACATGATCCACATAGTTTCGATTCCACAACGGCTCAAAGATCGAATTGGCAAAGCGGAACACCATGATATTCTGCACCGTCTCTTTGCCCAGATAGTGATCGATACGGAAAACCTGGCTCTCATCAAAGACGGCGTGCACCTGCGCGCTAAGCCTTTGCGCGCTTTGCAAATCATGCCCAAAGGGCTTTTCGATGATGATGCGCGGCTTGTGCTCGCCTCCCCGATGCAAACCCGCCTGTCCGAGATGTTCTACGATCACGGGGAAAAGTTGGGGCGGGACGGCCAGGTAAAAGATCCTATAGGGTTCCCGGCCGAGTTTCTGCTCCATCTCTTGCAGGCGCCGTGTCAGATGACGGTACGTATCGGGGTCATCGTAATCGCCTTGCAGATAGGCGATACGCACTGCAAAGTCTTCCCAAAGCGCGCAGAGATGCGGTTTGAGCCGCGCATAGTCCTGCACTCCGGCAAAAAGTTGCTCGCGTAGCTCCTGATCGGCAAACGGTCTGCGCCCTATCCCAATGAGATGGGTTTGGGGGTGAAGCCGTCCTTCGCAAGCCAAGCTGTGCAGGGCCGGCACGAGTTTACGCCGGGTCAGGTCTCCGGATGCGCCGAAAATGACGATGGTAGCGGGAACCTCACAACGATCGGCCTCGGGCATCTCTTCCTCCAACCACAAGCTGTTTTACAACCTGTTCGCGCAAAGCGCGAAGCGCCTGCGCACGGAGCGGCACCTCATCCGATATTACAGGGGGAGATGGCAAGTCGAACGCCGGTTGCCCGACGAGCAACCGGCTCAAACGCGCGTCCGGATCATCGCCAAACCAGGACGTTTCGAGCTCGACGACATCCACAAACACGCCGATTTCTCGCACGCGAGAGCGGTTCACAGCTTCTTGCAGAAGAGGGCGTATAGTCGAATGGAGGCTCAGAGGAACGAGGACGATATGGCGACATCCCCCCTGGGCCAATTGGGCAAGGCGACGACCCATCTCCGCCTTGGTCGACCAAATGACGATCTCGACAACCCAATCGTCGCCAAGGTGTTGGGCCAACTGCTCGGCGACCCTTCGCATCCATGCGGGCATGGGGAAAGGTTCTAGATGACGATAGGCAGCACGGATACGGCTATACGCCAAGGGGCGCAGAAACCACCCCGGGGCGCGAAAACCACGACGCGATGCCTCGGCCAAGCGCCGCGACCATGCTTCCGGCCCGGTGTAACAAGAGGGCTCGCCCGGCGCAACGAGTAAAAGACAGGACTCTGGGCGCCAACTGGCCGGCGCAGCGACCGTCACCGCTTCGTCATCAGAGGGAACGCGGCTCTTTTGTCGGGCATTGCCGGCATAGGCCACCAACGCCGCGACCCCAAACACCAACAACCCCGAAAGCCCGGCCGCCGGCGAGTGGATGCCCAAGGCCACGGCAAGTCCCCATCCGGCAATCGCGCTGAGCACCAATCGCCAAACATGACGCCGGGCCTCAGGCAGGGGAACCACCCAATAGTTGACAAGGTTCCAACCAAAAGCCATCCCGCTGGCCAAAAAGACCACGCGATTCCAGACAGAGGCATACACGATGACGCGCTTACTATCCCTTGGCGCTGATGAGCAAACTGATCGCCACACAGATGACGCCGGCCAATATCATGCGCACTCCGGCGCGGATGATGTTCTCTTTGGCCACAGTGGCCAAAAAGGCCCCTAACGCAAAAAGGGCCATCAGCGCCAGGGCCAAGCCGGCGACGTAGGTATAGGTGATGTCACCCCACAAGGGCCCAAAAAAGAACGGGATGAGAGCCGTTATGCCCGTGATTAAGGGCGACAAACCATCCAGTAGGGCGATGACCACCACCGCGAAACGCGACGCCCGCGCTTGTTGTGAACCATCCAGATTGCGCAACAGCGCCAATTCGAGCTCTTGCATGGCATGTTTACGTTCTGCCGACTCGGCCATGTAGGCGCCCCAGGCGCCGGAGATGCCCATCGCCACACAGGTCGCCAACCCGGTAGAGATCACAACACGTGCGTCTTGGACCCCGGCCACCCACGAGCCCATGAGCACGCCGATCATGGTCAAAATGCCGTCAAATCCATTGTTGGCCACAACACGCCGGCCGATTTCATCCACTTTGGCGATGCGCCAGTACTCGGCCAATTCCCCAACATTCAGTAGTCCGGGAACCATTCGTCGATCTTCCTCATGTTCCGATTTTGCGCTACTCAAGGCAATTCCCTCACCATCCCTTCGCTTTGGGCGAAAGGACGAGCCCATAAGCGCCGTCATCAAGGCAGCACCGATGTCATGAAACTCATTCGCCGTACGGCGAGCTACCCGAAGGTGGATTCGATGGCGGGAACTTGAGCAGGAACTTGAGGTTGCCGATAGAAGTGGGGCGAGGGCATCGCCGCCTCGGATACGCACCAGCACCAAGGCGACGCATGTCCTCCCAGGTACTTGAAGGATCGGAGGATTCGCTTGCGAACATGCGGACTGCAGACTCCCTCAATAGATCTAAAACAGTTATCAACATTATAGCACAATCCGGCCAGAAAACAAGGATGTGCGCTAGGCCCTCGCTTCAGCAATCCATGAAAAGGACATCCGCGAAGGGGGGTTCTCGTCGATGGACCATGGCCTTGAGCGCATCGATAGCAGCATAGGCCCGAGAGCGGACAACCAAAGAGGGCTTGAGGGCCTCGAATTCATCTTCGTCTAACACGAGCTGGCGCCCATCGGGGAGGACAAGTAGATCTAGCGCTAGGTCTCGCCAACGGATGTCTCGATCGATCTCGACCTGTTCCGTAACGTTGCAATACCACCCCTTGATGCGGCCCGTTACATCATAAATGACAAATACGTTAAACGATTCGGCCCAATAATAAAACTCGACAAATATATCGCCCCGCTCCAAACAAAAGGGCCCCAGATCCACCACATGGTCATGTCCCCACGCACAACGAGCCACCACGCAACGCTCATCAGCATAGACGATCTCGCCCGGATAGCTGATCAAGGCCCGCCCTTCGTGGTCTACTTTGGTGATGGTCACATTCTGCCCGATCATCACGGGATCACTCCTAGCGCCTGAAGAAGATCTTGCCGCAGGGCGGCAAAGTCGGCTTGAGAGACCATCCGTTCGCTGCGGGGCCTGGGCAAGGGAATGGTCACCTCGCGAAGAATCGTGCCCGGGCGCGGAGACATGACGTATACCCGATCGGATAAAAAGATGGCCTCATCCACATCGTGGGTGACGAAAATGAGCGTTTGGCGAAACTGCGCCCATACATCAAGCAGCCAGCGGCGCATAATACGCCGAGTCAGCGCGTCCAGCGCCCCAAAGGGCTCATCCAACAAGACGATCTCTTGTTTGCAGAGAAAGGTGCGCATCAACGCCGCCCGCTGACGCATCCCGCCGGAAAGGGTGGCCGGATAGTGGTTCTCGAAACCATCTAACCCAAAGAGCGGCAGCAATTGCCGCGCTTCCTTGCGAGCGGCGGTCAGGTCTCGCCCGCTCACTTCGGGGCCCAGCAAAATATTATCCATCACGCTGCGCCAGGGCAACAGCAGGTCGCGTTGAGGCATATAACCCACACGACCTAACCGCTGGGCCTTTGGATCACCATACAAAAAGATCTCGCCCGCGTCGGGCTTTAGCAGGCCACAGATCAGATTCAGTAGCGTGCTTTTGCCGCAACCGCTAGGCCCGATCAAGGTGACAAACTCTTCTCTTCTTGCCTCTAAAGAGACATCACGCAACGCCATAACAACGCGCCCATCAACGCGGAACGCTTTGGACACCTTTTCCAGTACGACGGGCAGCGGCTCGGCGGATACTGGGGCCATAACTTCTCCGACTATTTGGGCAGGTACTCGTTGGTAAAGGCCGCGTCTGGATCGACTTCGCGCTCTAACAGTTTGTTCTCGAACAAAAAGCGGGCGAATCGGCGCCATACTTCGGGATCCTGCACCCCCCAGCGCGGAGCGTCGCCCTGATAACGGGGACTCAGCCAAAGCTGGCTAGCGCGCACCAATTCGGCATCGCTTTCAGGAGAGTGCTTGAGCAAAATCTCGGCCGATTCTTCCGGATTCTGGATAGCGTATTCGTACCCGCGCGCTGTAGCGGCCATGAAACGCCGCACCAGGTCTCCTTTTTGTTTCAGTGTCGTCTCTCCGACGATGATCACCGGCGTATAATAATCGGGCAGGCAGCTCCCGTACAGCGGGATCGTGTTCAGCTCCACGCCCTTGAGCTGGGCCTGGATGCCTTCCCAGGCCATAAAAATCCAGGCCAAATCCACCTTGTTTGACACCAGAGCCGGCAAGACATCAAAACCAACGTCGACGAACTCGACCTTGTTCACATCAGCGTTGTCGCATTCCATCAACGCCTTGAGAATGGGCCGTTCAATGGGGGAGCCGAAAGAAGCGTAGGTTTTGCCCTCAAAATCCTTCGGACGGGTGATCCCCGAGGATTTTAGCGCGACAAAGGCCGAGGTGTTGTGCTGAATGATCGCCGCGATCGAGACGACGGGGATGCCGTTGGAGCGGGCGATGGTGACCTCCTCTTGGAAGCTCACGCCGAATTCGGTGTTGCCCGCCGCAACCTGCTTGAGGGCCGCCGTCGGATCCGACGGAATCTGGATTTCAAGGTCGATCCCCTGCTCTGCATACCATCCCTTGTCCAGGGCTACGTAAAAGCCGGTATGGTTCGTGTTCGGCACCCAATCCAAAGAAAGGGTGGCCGAGGCGGGCTCGGACTGCCGCTTCAGCAGTTGGCATCCCGCCAACGACAGAATCAAGATCGCTGCCAGCGCAATGAGCCCAAAAGAACGCTTGCAAACGCACATCTCTACTTGCCTCCTTCAGGTGCACTCAGCACCGGAATCTCTTCCCAACGTTCTTCCACAGCGGCATAACGCCAGCGCAGCGCCGCGCGCTCGATAGCGACCACCAACCCGAACAAAAAGATGCTGAGCAGCGCGGTGATGCCCACGCTGACAAAGACGCGATCGGTGCGAAACGAATTGGTGGAACGCAACATAAAGATACCCAAGCCCCGGCTACCCCCGACCCATTCGCCCATAATGGCACCGACGACGCTATAGGTGATGGCGACTTTGATGCCGGAAAAGATCGCCGGCAGGGCTCCGGGCAGGCGCACCTTGATGAAAATAGCGCGCTTGTTCGCCCCCATAGTGCGCAGCAGATCCACCAGCTCGCGATCAATACCCCGCAACCCGTCGGCCGTGTTGACGACGATGGGGAAAAAGCAGATCAGCCCCACCACGATGATCTTGGGCCAGATGCCATAGCCCAACCAGATGACCAGCAATGGCGCAATGGCGATGATCGGGATCGTTTGAGAAATGACCAGCAGAGGATAGAGGGCATCGCGCATCCAGGGTGAAACGTCGATGAGCAGGCCTAGCCCAAGCCCCACGACCAAAGCCAGGATAAAACCCCATAAGGTCTCTTGAGCCGTCTGCCAAATGTGCGGGCTGATGATCCCCCGAATCCCCCAGGCGGCGCGCAACACATCCACGGGCGAGGGCAATAGCCAATCTTGGATGTCGGAGAGCATCGTGCCCAATTGCCACAATACCAAACAGGCCAGGACCAGCACGGTGGGCGAGCTATACCGCGCCAGAAAAGCTGCAATTCGGCGCCCCGTCAGCTCGATTTTGAACGGATTACCCATCAGGCCCCCTTCGGACCCGGCGGAACGACCGGGCAAACGTTCGAGACGGTGATCACCATGATGGCCGCGCCTCCGGCGCCCGAGCCCCCGGCGGACGCCTCGGCATAGGCCTGGCGCAGCACACGAAACACCTCCTCGTCATCGCCCGAGACGACGGTGCTCATGCGGTGCACCTGATAAGAGAGCCCCGACTTGGCCACGACCTCGATGAAGCGGTCGATGGGCCCGATGAAATCCTCTTGCCCAAGGGGATAAAAACTCACCTGCGCGCTGATACCACTCATCTGTCCACTCTCCCCACCAAAAGCGCCCCCCGATGTCGGCATCTAAAGAGAGGGCCGACAAAATGACACCCGGTCTGTCCCAGCCATTCGATGATGTCGGCGGCAGCCAGACCGCGCCCCGTCGGGGGGATGAACACCGCGCTGCTCCATGTCGGCTTGCCCCAGCGGCTCAACAAGACGACAAACTCGTCCGGTACGAAAAAGTGGGCATGGGCGAAGGGCGTCTCTTGTTTTTCCGCCTGGGCTTTGTAGAAATGCGCCCACCGACTTGAGGCGTTGAGCACGGCCACCACCATCCGCCCGCCGGGCGCGGTGACACGCGCCATCTCGGCCAGGGCCACTTGAGGGTCGCGCACGAATTCGAGCGTCGTCACGGCGAGGACCAACTGGAAGCTATAATCGGCGAAGGGCAACGCCTGGGCATCGCCCCGCTGCCAGGCCACCGCCGCGCTCTTTTGGCGGGCCACGGCCAGCATCGCCTCCGAAGTATCCACGCCAGTGACCTTCAACCCCTTGCGGGCGAGGTCGATGGCCCAATGACCCGTGCCGGTGCCCACATCGAGGGCCGTTTCCCCGGCTCGAGGCCGAGCGAGCCGGTATATCAAACGCTTTTCCAGGCGATCCACTGTGGCCCCCAGCGGCGTCTCGTAAAAGGCGTCATACCCTCGGGCCAGTTCCTCAGCCTGGAAGGGGTTTACATATTCTTGTTCATCGGTCACACTTTGGTTCTCCCTTGACGCCTGTGTAGTGGCAGGCACTTGGCCCGTCTGCGAGTATGCCGCCACCTCATAGCCCGCTATTTTTCGAGGTGGCGGACCTCGGCATCGAGATAACGCTGCGGCGTATGGATCACGATCAACAAACCGGTCTCCAGGCGCACCTCGGCACGTGCCTCGGTGAGCACGTTGCTCACGCCACGGGCTGGCCCCAGGTAAAGCGTCTCGCCGCGCAGCGGGTAGGCGAGCCCCTCGGTCACGATCCCACCGGCGTCGCCAGCCAAAGGCAATAAAGAGACGGTATCGCCTACCTCTCCCTCGATGACACAGCGCCTCCGACACAGGCGAAGAAACGAGACGCCGTCGAACAACACCGTTTCGATGTCTGCCAACTGGGGCATCGCCAAAAGAAAAAGATTGGCCAGTTCATGATCTATCCGCCCCCCAAGCGCGCCGAGTATCGTGACGCACAGCGGTCGGCAGGCGGCAGCGGCCAACAGGGCTAACTCGGTATCGGTTTCATCTTTGGCCGCCGGATGGCGCCGGATGGCGCAACCGGCCCTCTCCAGTGCCGCCAGCACCTCAGGACGTACCGAATCCATATCCCCCACCAGCAGGTTCGGCTTCAGGCCTTGCTCGTACAGCCAGTTGGCTCCTCCGTCGGCGGCGATGATCATATCCGCCGAGTCTAATAGCGAACGCAGCCGTTGTGGATAACGGAAAACGCCGTTGGCCACTACCACCACATGCACCACATGGCCACGAGAAACCGTGTCCGCCATGCTGCCTCCTCGGCATTGCGCCGGAGAACAAAATGTGCTGCTGGCAGGGGATAGCCAGCAGCACGAAACAGGATCTCGCTATCGGTTTTGCTCAAAACCTCGGCCG
>JACIWY010000117.1 GCA_014360745.1 Chloroflexota bacterium | reverse complement strand
GCAAATCTGTGCTATGTTATGGTTAAACAAGAGTGCTGCACTCATCTCCGTTTCCTCCTTTTCGCAGACAGGCCCGGCTGCCCGGCCGGGCCTGTCTGTTTGTCCGCCTCAACCACGAAAAGCGCTGGGTAATAGTCGGTTTGCCTCTATCTCCGCCCTGGCATATCATCGTCTGCAAAGGCGCCGAGCGGCGCGTCTTTTCCCTGGTAGGCTGAGGAGAAAGTATGATGCAACGATTTTCGAGAGCGGCGATCCATACACACAGCGTCGGCGCCGAATGGCCCGAGTTCCTAGGTACCGTGCACCTGGGCGAATCGTTCCTTATCGAGACGGAGCGCGACGGCGAGGTCAACGGACCCTTGCGCATCGAGGGCATTGCCGCCGGTGAGGATCTGGCGGTGTACATCGAAAAGATCGAGATGGTGGGGCCTTTTATCTCGGCTGCGCCGCCTTTCGAGGAAGGGGCCAAGCCTGTGGAGCTAGAGTATCGCGACGGGTGCTTTTATTTCCCGCGCAATTTTCGAGTGCAAGCCAACCCTACCGTGGGGAATATGGGGGTATTGCCCAGGCCCACAGAAGAGGTTTTGCAAGCGGTGCGCGCAGCGCTGCGGCGGGGCGACAAGGCGGGTTGGCGTCGGTTGCTACGCGCCCCTCGGGGTCGCCATTGTCATCGGGATTGTCCCTGGCTTGGCGAGGGGGCCGTCTTGCATCTCAAAGCCCAGGTCGACGGTGCCGGGCTATGTATCGCGGATGTGCACGGGTATCGGCCGGCGGGGTTGATGGCTTTTAGCGGCGTTGAGGTGGCCGCGAATGTGCAACTGCGCGTGGAGCGCTCACAGGGCTGGTTGGTGGATTGGCCGCTCATCGAGACGGAGGATCGGATCATGGTGGTGGTCTCGCTGCCCGGCGATGTAGACGCGGCCAGCGCCGATCGACAGGCCTTTGAAGCCATGCGTCGCCTTGTGGTCGCCCGGGTGGGCGGCACGACGGAGCAAGCCGGCGCCCTGGTGGCCACGGCTGTGGAGCTGCAACCCTGCGCGTTGACCATGCCTGCTCCGGGTATGGCGGATGAGGAGGCTGCCTATTCCATAGTGGCCGCGCTGCCCAAAGACGTGTTGATCGGCGCGCGCTAAAAGAGAACGGCGAGGTATGTATGCGAGTAGCGATTACGGGAAGCAAAGGCCAGCTTGGGCGCGCGCTCATGGATTCTTGGCAAGAGGATGAACTATTGGGCATCGACCTGCCCGAACAGGACATTACCGATTTGATGGCCTTGGATGCGAGGTTGCGAGGCTTTCGGCCGGAGGTCGTCATCCATTGTGCGGCTATGACCGACGTGGATGGTTGCGAACGCGATCCGGATGCCGCCTACCGCATCAATGTGTTGGGCACGCGCAACGTCGCCGTGGCCGCCGAGCGTGTGGGGGCGGCGTTGATCTATATCAGCACGGATTACGTCTTTGATGGTGCCAAGACGGAGCCCTATGGAGAGTTGGACGAGCCGAACCCGCTCAGCGTCTATGGGCGCACCAAATGGTTGGGGGAGGAGATGGTGCGGCATCTCTGCCCCAGGCACTATGTGGTGCGCGTGGCCTGGCTCTATGATCGCGGGCCGCGCAATTTCGTCGCTACCGTGTTGCGCCTGGCCGACGAACGCGATGAGGTCAAAATGGTCACGGATGAGATAGGCTCGCCCACCTACGCGCCCGATGTGGCCGCAGCTCTGAGGCGGCTCGTGTGCCTGCCCGCTTATGGTACATATCACCTGCCCAACGCGGGGATTTGTTCCCGTTATGCATGGGCGGAAGAGATCCTGCGCCTGGCCGGGCGGCGCGATGACCTGCGGCTCATTCCCAGCGAAAATTACCAACGGGCTGCCCGAGTGCCCAAGCGGGTGGAGCTACGCAACTTTTTCGGCGCCGAGATCGGGATCACCATGCGGCCCTGGCAGGAGGCCTTGGCGGCGCGTTTTGCGGACGGTGATCATGGCTGAGCCGGCGCCTCGCGCTTCGGTGATCATCCCCAATTGGAATGGGCTGCACCTTTTGCGACCTTGCCTGGATGCGTTGGCGCGGCAGACCTGGCGCGATTTTGAGGTCATTGTCGTAGACAATGCCTCGAGCGATGGTTCGGCGGAGGCGGTGCGTCGCGAATATCCCCAAGTGCGCATCCTGGCCGAGGCACGCAACCACGGCTATGCCGCGGGGTGCAATTTGGGCGTGGCCATGGCTCGCGGAAGCGTCCTGGTGTTGCTGAACAACGACACCGTGCCCGAGCCCGACTGGCTGGGCGAGCTGATTGCCGCGCTCGACCGCCATCCCGAGGCCGGGTCGGCCGCCTCGCGGATCGTGATCCATGACCGCCCCAGCATACTCCATTCCGCCGGAGATCTCTATGGCCGGAACGGCATCCCCGAATCGCGCGGTGTGTGGCAGGTTTATGCCCCTCCCTATGATCAGGAATGCCCCGTGTTTGGCGGCTGCGGCGCCGCCGTGGCCTACCGGCGCGAAGTGATCCAGGCGCTGGGCGGTTTTGAGCCCGCGTTCTTTATGTATTGTGAGGATGTCGACCTGGCCTGGCGCGCCCAATTGGCCGGCTGGACGTGCGTCTATGCTCCACGGGCCGTCGTCCGCCATCATTTGAGCGCTACAGGCGGCGGCACGCTGGCCAGCTACTATGTAGGGCGCAATACGATCTGGGTCATTGCCCGCAACTATCCCTGGACGTTGCTCAAACGGCATTGGCCGGCCGTCCTTGGCGCCCAGTGGCGTATCGCGCGCGAGGCGCTGAGGGCTTGGCGAGGGGCGGCGGCACGCGCCAGGCTCAAGGGGCAACTCGTTGGCCTGCTCACCTGGCCCCGCTGGCTGGCTGCCCGCCGGGCCATTCAACGGACGAGACGGGTCGGCGACGAGTATTTGGAGTCGATCCTGGATTAGGAGGCGACGCATGGACACACCCCTTTTGTCCGTGGTGGTGCCCTGCTACAACGAGAGCGAGAACCTGCGCAGCGGCGTGCTAGAGCAGATGCGCGAATATTTGCAGAATCGGCCCTATTCCTATGAGGTGATCGTCTCCGACGACGGGAGCGGCGACGACAGCCGCGAATTGGTGCGCCAGCGAGCGGGGGCCTGGCCCGAGTTTCGCCTGCAAGAGAACCCGCATAGGGGCAAGCCTTGGGCGGTTTGGAGCGGCATCCTCGCCGCCCGGGGGGAGATCGTGCTCTTTACCGATATGGATCAATCCACGCCGATCGATCAACTCTCGCGGTTGTGGCCCTATCTAGATCAGGGGTACGATGTGGTCATCGGCTCTCGAGGGCGGGAGCGGGCCAATTTCAGTTGGTATCGGCGGCTTGGCTCGACGATTTTTCTGACGTTGCGGCGTCTGTTGTTGTTGCCCAACATCCGCGATACGCAGTGTGGGTTCAAGGCCATGCGTCGCTCGGTGGCATTGGAGCTGTTCCCGCGCCTGGAGGCCATTCGCCGCGCCGGCCCCGCCAAGGGCTGGAAGGTAACCGCTTTTGATGTCGAGCTGCTTTTTCTGGCCGAACGCGCCGGCTATCGCATCGCCGAGGTGCAGGTGGAGTGGGCCGACCGCGACCTGGCCTTAGGCAAGGGCAAGAGCTACCTGGCCGAATCCAAAGAGATGGCCATGCAGATTTGCCGCGTCAAACTGAACGCTTGGCGCGGCTTCTATGATCGATCGGTGACGGATCAAGAGTGTTAGCCTGCCGGATGCCGGGCAAGAGCGCTGCCGATGACGCGCCAATGTCCGACGCCCGGGAAAATAGAGATGAGGAGATGAACCATGTCCGAGTATTGCGTGCGAGCTGTGCATTGCGATTATCGCGCCAGCGATGAGGAGGTCTATGAAGCGCTCAAGCGGGCGACGGCGCCTTTGGAGCGCGCCTGGCAAAAGCTCGAAGCCGCCCGCCGCATCACCGTTAAATTTAACCAGGCCTGGCACCCCAAAGAGCTGAGGTACCTGGAGGGACGCTTGCAAGAGCTGGTCGATTTTTCGGTGGCCAGGGCCCTGTTGCGCCTGCTGCGCGAGCGCACCAAAGCCGAGATCGTCTGCTGCGAGATCGCCACGATGGCCCGTCGCGACCCGACGCTCACCACCGCCGATACGATTACGTTGATGGGGGTATTACGCGAGTACGACGTCCGCTTTGTGGATGGGAACGAGCCGCCGCACCGCATTTATCAGGTGCCGGGGGGCGGGCATATGTTCCGCCAGTATTTGTTGCCCGAGTGTGTGGTCGAGACGGATGCCTTTGTCTCGGTGCAAAAGATGAAGAGCCACAAGTTCATGGGCGTCACGCTATGTCTCAAGAACCTCTTTGGCCTGGCACCGATGGAGCCTCATGGGCGTTCGCGCAGCTATTTTCATCACTTGGTGCGTTTGCCTTATGTGCTTGTCGATCTGGGGCGCATCATCCAGCCCACGCTGAACATCATCGACGCGCTGGTGGGACAGTCGGAGATGGAATGGGGCGGCGAAGGGCGCATCCTGAACGCCCTGGTGGCCGGCGACCATGTGGTGGCCACCGATGCCTGCGGCACCCATTTGATGGGCCTGGATCCCTTGGGCGATTGGCCGAATCAGCCCTTTGTGCGCGATCGCAACGCGCTGCTTTTGGCCCATCTCGCCGGTTTTGGCAGCGCCGACCTGGGCCAGATCGACTTTCAATCCGAGGTACAGGCGCCGCTGGAGCATTTTCATACCGAAGAGACCGACCCCTACTCGATGGTGGCTGCCTGGCGCAAAAGCACTTGTGAACAGGCGCTCTACTATCGCGATCATAAGGACTATTTCGTCGAGCGATACGCCGGGCAATACATCCTGTTGCAAGATAACGAGGTGCGCTGGGCAGATACGCAGAGCGATCTGCACTTGAGCCGTCGGGAGCTGGCCGGCAGCGCCAGATCCAGCGCCATGTGGTTCAAATTCGTCGATCCGGAAGAGGCCGAGGGGGAGCACTATGAGGTGTACGAACAGAACCTCGCGGCGCTGCAACAGGCCGGCGTTTAGGGGGTGGGCATGTCGGTAGATACGCGCCCCAATCTGCTTATTTTCATGAACGACCAGCAACAGGGCCAGGTCAACGAGCCGGGACATCCTTGCCGCACCCCTCACGCCGACCGTTTGGCGGCCGAAGGGGTGCGTTTTGCGCGCGCCTATACTACCACGGCCCACTGTTGCCCTTCGCGGGCCACGTTTATGACCGGGCTCTACCCCAGCCGCCACGGCATTTATAACAATGTGCTCAATGACGCTGCCTTGAGCCGCTCGCTCAAGCCCGGCGTGGTCACCTTTAGCGAGGTATTGCGCGACGCCGGCTATGAGTTGGCCTTTTCCGGCAAGTGGCATGTCTGCGCGGATGAACAGCCACAAGATCGTGGCTGGAACCAGTATCATGCCACGGCCATCCAGGGCGAGATGCACGGGTTGCGTTGGGAGCGGTTTCGGGAGCTGGCCCACCAGCCCGAACCGGACGCGCCGCGTGGGCGCGGCGAGCTTTTGCGCCCCGGTTGGGGGCGCTATCGGCTCTACGGCACGCGTGAGCCGGCGCCGGAGACCGACCCCTATCTGCCAGGAGATTTGCGCACCGTGGAGATCGGCATCCGCGCGCTCCAAGACCTCGCCCGCCAGGAGAAGCCCTGGTGCCTCTATATAGGCCCGGTCGGCCCCCATGATCCCTATATCCTGCCCGAACATTACGCCACGATGTACGACCCGGCCGAAGTGGAGCTGCCGCCGAGCTACTATGACGATTTGATGGATAAGCCGCGTGTGTATCAGCGGCAACGCCGGTTCTGGGGGCAGATGACGGAGGAAGAGTATCGCGAGGCCATCGCCCATTACTGGGGGTTCTGTAGCATGCAGGATGATCTCTTGGGCATGGTGATGGAGGCGTTGGAGGCGACGGGACAGGCGGAGAACACGTTCTTGCTTTTTATCTCCGATCATGGGGACTATGCCGGGGCGCACGGGCTATTTATGAAGGGCGTGGCCGCCTTTGACGAGTGTTATCGGGTGCCCTGTATCATGCGTTGGCCGGCGGGGATCGCCGAGCCCGGGCGAACGGTGGAGGAATTTGTGACCCTGGCCGACTTGGCGCCCACCTTCGCCGAGCTGGCCGGCACTGCGCTGCCCGCACAGAGCGGCCGTAGCTTGCTGCCTTTCCTGCGCGGCGAGAGGCCGGAGGATTGGCCGGATGAGCTGTGCAGCCAATTCAACGGGGTAGAGCTGTATTACAGCCAGCGTTTTGTGCAGACGCGCGAATGGAAGTATGTGTATAACGGGTTCGATTTCGACGAGCTTTATCACTTGAGCGAAGACCCTCATTGTCTGCGCAACCTAGCCGGGGATCTGCGCTATCGGCCGGTGATCGAGGAGATGTGTCGGCGGATGTGGCGCAAGGGGTATGAGGAGGGAGACATTTTCTGCAACCCCTACCCGACGGTGAGCCTGGCGCCTTTTGGGCCGATGGTGGGGTTGCGGGAGGGAGATGAGCTGTAACCTATAGCGGCTGCATATTTTAGGCTTACAAGAGTGAGGGGGGTGTGTGCCATGACCGAGGGAACGAAGACGAATGCCATGCGCCTGTTGGAAGCCAAAAAGGTGCCTTACAAGGCGTATTATTTCTCCCCCGAGATTCACTCTGCCGAGGGGGTGGCGGAGGCCTTGAATCTGCCGCCGGAGATGGTCTTCAAGACGCTGGTGGTGGTGCCGGCCAATGAAGCCGTAGAGCGCACCTATCTGGCCATCGTCCCCGCTCGGAGCCAGCTCGACTTGAAAAAGTTGGCCCAAATCACCCGCGAAAAAAAGCTGCGCATGGCCACGCAGAAGCAGGCTGAGGAGTTGACCGGCCTCCAGGTGGGTGGTATCTCGGCATTGGCCCTGCTCAACAAGGGCTTTCGCGTCTACCTCGATGTCTCGGCCCAGGCCTTTGCCGAGATCCTGGTCAGCGCCGGGCAACGGGGGATCAACATCCAGGTGCCGGTGAAAGAGTTGGTGCGGCTCACCAAGGCGCGCCTGGCCGACATCGCCAGCCCACTTTAGGGCGCCGCGTCGTCGGCGACCTTGTAACGGGGTACGGGTGAATATTCGTGCGTTTTCAGTATATCCCGTATATCTGGCCTCTCATCCTTTCGGCGTTGTTTACCGCGTCGCTAAGCATCTGTGCCCGGCGCGTCGCCCTTTGCCGCCATGATGCTGTTGGTCCTCATCTGGACGATAGGCAACGCGCTTGAGATGGCGGGTGCCGATCTGCCCACCAAGATCTTTTGGGCTAACCTCGAATATCTGGGCTACAGCGGCGTGCCCTTAGCCTGTCTGGCCCTGGCCTTGGAGTACGCCGGCTATGGCCACTGGCTGACCTACCGCCGCCTGGCCGGCCTGGCGATCATTCCCCTTCTCACCCAAGCTGCGGTGTGGACCAATCCATGGCACGGCCTCATGCGGCGCAACGTCTATCTCGACACCAGCGGCCCTTTCCCCGTCATCGGCAAGGACTATGGGCCGTGGGCCACAGTTCACCATGTCTCTAGCTATGCCTTTATGTTCGTGGCTCTTGCCTTGTTGGCCCATGCAGCCTGGCGGGCCTCCCGCCACCATCGCCCGCAGATATTGGCTCTGCTCATCGGCCTGGCCCTGCCGTTGCTCTCGAGCCTGAGTTACGTTCTGCGCCTCAATCCCATTCGCCGTTTAGACCTTACCCCGGCCATGTTCAATGTCATGGGGGTAGTGTTGACCTGGGGCGTCTTTCGCTGGCGGCTTTTCGATATCGTGCCGGTAGCGCGTTCGATGGTGATCGAGGGTATGGTCGACGGTTTGATCATCTTTGACAGGCAGGGCAGGGCCGTCGATCTTAACCCGGCGGCCGAACGTCTGCTCGGCTGGCCGGCCACTAAGGCCATAGGTCGTCCGATCGCTGGGCTATTGCAGCCTTGGCCGGCGCTGGCCGATCTGTGTAGCCGGGGCGATAGTAGCAGCGTCGAGATTATGGCGGATGGGCGTTCTTACGATGCCCGCTTCCTTTCGCTGGCCGATCGACGTGGTCGGGCGCTGGGGCGGCTACTCATTCTGCATGACATAAGCGAGCGCAAACACGCCGAGGCTCGCCTGCTTGCCCAGCAGCGCGCGCTGGCGGCGCTGCAAGAGCGGGAGCGGCTGGCGCGCGAGCTACACGATGGCCTGGGGCAGGTGCTGGGCTATTTGAACGTGCAGGCGCAGGCCATTCGCGAACAGCTTGCCAGGGGCCAGGTTGCCGATGCGGAGCAGGCTCTGGCTCGACTGGCTACCATCGCCCAGGAGGCCCATGCCGACGTCCGCGCCTACATCCACGATGCTCGCCCGGCTCGAGTTGGTGCGGGAGGGCTGACCGTGGTGCTGGCGGAGCACTTGCGGCGCTTCTCTCGCCACTATGGCCTAGCGACAGAGCTCATTGGCACCGAAACGCTAGAAGACGGAGCTTTGGAGCCGGCGGCGGAAGAGGAGCTCCTGTGCATCGTCCAGGAGGCGCTGAGCAACGTTCGCGAGCACGCAGCGGCCACGCGGGTGCGTGTGGCCCTGGCTGCCCAGGGCTGCCAATTGCAAGTGGATATCGAAGACGACGGCTGCGGATTTGACCCGCAGGTCGCGGGTCTCGCCGGCGGTTATGGCTTGCAGATCATGCATGAGCGGGCTGCTGAGGCCGGGGGTTCATTGCAGCTTGTTTCGGCGCTTGGCCGGGGCACGCACGTCATAGTGCGTCTGCCATGGCATAGGAAGGATTATCGCGGACATGAAAGTGCTCCTGGTTGACGACCACGCGCTTTTCTTGGAGGGGATGCAGAATCTACTGACCAGCCGCGGCATCGATGTCGTGGGCATCGCCCGCGATGGGTTGGAGGCGCTGGCCCAGGCTCGGGCGTTACGCCCCGATGTCATCTTGATGGACGTACGTATGCCACGTTGCGACGGACTGGCGGCCACCCGCCTGATCAAGGCTGAGCTGCCCGAGGCGCAGATCGTCATGCTCACCACTTCGGATGAGGACGAGGACCTCTTTGAGGCCATCAGGAGCGGAGCCAGTGGCTATCTCCTCAAAAGTTTGAACGCCCCCGATTTCTTTGCTCTTTGCGGGGTTGGCGCGGGGCGAGGCTCCCCTCTCACCCGGCCTGGCGGCGCGCATACTGGCCGAGTTTGCCCGTCAAGCGCCTGCGCCACGGCCGGCCTCGCAGGAGGGGCTGGAGAGCCTGAGCCCGCGCCAGATCGAAGTCCTCACGCTGGTGGCGCAGGGCATGCCCTACAAACAAATCGCCGCCACGCTCT